>DASQJO010000081.1:0-5181 GCA_035630955.1 Kineosporiaceae bacterium | reverse complement strand
ACAACTGATGGCCTCACCTGGCACCACTGGCGAGCTGAGGAGGCGGCCGATGACCAAGCGTGCCGCCGTCGACGTGGAGGCCCTGGAACGCGACCTCCGAGCGGCCGTGGACGGTGAGGTCCGGTTCGATCCGGGCACGCTCGCGGCGTACTCGACGGACGCCTCGAACTACCGCCAGGTGCCGATCGGGGTCGTGGTCCCGCGGACGCCGGAGGCCGCCGCGGTCGCCGTCCGGGTCGCCGCCCGGCACCGGGCGCCGGTCCTGTCACGCGGGGGTGGCACGAGCCTGGCCTGCGAGTGCACGAACACGGCGATGGTCATCGACTGGTCGAAGAACTGCCACGAGATCGAGCACGTCGACCTCGACGCGCGCAGCGCGATCGTGCAGCCCGGCGTCGTGCTCGACGTCCACAACGCCCACCTCGACCCGCACGGCCTCCGCTTCGGTCCAGAGCCGTCGCCGCCGCCGTCCCCAACCTGCGGCACGTGGAGTGGTTCCACGACCACGTCCGCATCGAGCGGATGCTGTTCGAGGGCGCCCCGTCCGCGACCGGCGGCGCGATGCACGCGGACCTCGCAGCCCCGGGGCACGGCACGACGCTGCGCCCCGGGGCCGAGGACTATCTGGTGGGCTGACGGACCCTCAGTGGTCGTCGCCGGTGATGGCGTCCTTGACCTTGCTGACGACGTTCTGCGCGCCCTGCAGGTGCGCTCCCGCGGCGTCGCCGGGCTTCGGCGCGCCCACCGAGCCGTCGTAGGTGACGAACAGCTTGGGGTCGGGCGGCGGCAGCGTGCCGTCGTCGTCCGTCAGTGGGCCGGCCTCCTCGAACGGCACGTAGACGATCTCCTGGCCGGTGACCGGCGTCGTGCCCCGTGCCCATCGGCCCTCGTTCGCGCGGCTGCCGCGGGTGAGGCTCCAGAAGGTGTGGTCCTGGTCCTTGCGCTCCCAGTCGGCGTTGGAGTCCTCGATGCCGTCGGTGAAGCCGTCCTCGATGAGCTGCTCGATGCCGAGCAGCCACTGCTGCTGGTGCCAGGTGTCTCGGGCGAGGTTGAAGGCCAGCATGTCCTTGACGCCGCGGTCGTCGGTCATGTTCGCCAGCCGGCTGGTCTGCAGCCGGCTCTGGCCCTCGGCCGCCGCGTTGGAGCGGAAGTCGGTCAGCAGGTTGCCGCTGGCGACGATGTAGCCGCCGTTCCAGGGGACGCCCTGGCTGTTCGTCGGCATCGGGCCGCCGCCGGTGACGATCGCGTGCTGCGGGTTCATCCCGCCGATGACGGCGGCGAGCACCGGGTTGGCGGCGACCGCCTTCTCCGTGACCTCGGACGGGGCGCCTTCGAGGAGCCGGGCGAGCATCGTCGTGAGCATCTCGACGTGCCCGATCTCCTCCGTCCCGATGTCCATGAGCATGTCCTTGTACTTGCCGGGGATCCTGCAGGTCCAGCCCTGCCACAGGTACTGCATCATGACGGTCATCTCGCCGAACTGACCGCCGAGGATCTCCTGGAACTTCGCCGCGTAGAGCGCGTCGGGCTTCTCGGGCTTCGACGTGAACTGCAGGTGCCGGTCGTGGAAGTACACGGTGCTCTCCCGTCCATGACGACTGGTGACGACTGCTGTCGTGTGCCGGCGGCGGTGCCCCTTCCGCCGGGGAGGAAACCACCGCGGACAGGGCGGTCACGCCGCCGTCACGCCGTCGCCACGCGGCATGTCCGCCGCCCCGCTGGGCAGGGGACGAGGACAGCCCACCCTCCAGGAACGGGGAGACGACACCGTGCAGATCGGATACAAGCTCGCCACCGAGGCCTTCGGTCCGAAGGAGATCGTCGAGCAGGCGCAGCTCGCGGAGCGGGCCGGCTTCGACTTCGTCGAGCTCAGCGACCACTTCCACCCCTGGCTCGAGACCCAGGGCCACTCGGCGTTCACGTGGTCGATGCTCGGCACGATCGCCGGGACGACGGACCGCATCGGCCTCGCCACCGGCGTCACGTGTCCGACGTTCCGGTACCACCCCGCGATCATCGCCCAGGCCGCGGCCACGGTCGCGCTGCTCAGCGACAACCGCTTCACGCTCGGCATCGGCGCCGGCGAGCGGCTCAACGAGCACGTCGTCGGCGACTTCCCGAGCGTGCGCAAGCGGCACGAGCGGCTACGCGAGGCCCTGGAGATCATCAACCTGCTCTGGCAGGGCGGGTACCAGTCCTACGACGGCCGGCACTTCCAACTCGACGACGCCCGGGTCTGGGACCTGCCCGAGCAGCTCCCGGTGATCGCGGTCGCAGCCAGCGGCGGAGCCTCCGCCGACATCGCCGCCGAGCTCGGAACCGGCCTGTTCGCCACCGAGCCGAAGCCGGAGATCGTTCAGTCGTACCAGCGGGCCGGCGGCAACGGCCCGACGTACGCCGAGGTCCCGATGGCATGGGCGCCCGACGACGACACCGCGATCAAGGCGGTCCTCGAGACCAGCCGGTGGGCGCTGACCGGCTGGAAGGTCATGAGCGAGCTCCCGAACCCGGTGAACTTCGACGCCGCGTCCGCGACCGTGCGTGCGGAGGACGTGACGAAGCAGTTCGCGGTCGGTCCGGACGTCGAGAAGTACGTCCAGCACGTCCAGCAGTACGTGGACGCCGGATTCGATCACATCGTCCTGCAGAACGCCGGGCCCGACCCGCAGGGTTTCGTCGACTTCTTCACGAAGGAGCTGGCCGACCGGGTCCGGAACCTGACGCCGAGCCGCTGAGCGGAGCGTCTCGCGACCGGTTGATAGCGTGCGTTGACGGCGGGCGGGGTGGCCTGCCGCGAGGGAGCGGGAGGTCCGGATGTCCTTCAATCTCGCCACGATCCTGCGTGAGTCGGCGCGCAGCGCCCCGGACAAAGCCCTCCTGTACTTCGCGGACCAGTCGCTGACCTACGCGCAGGTCGACGAGACGTCCGGCCGGGTCGCCTCCGCGCTGCTCGCCCGCGGGCTCGAGCCCGGCCGGACGGTCGCGGTGCACCTGCCGAACCTGCCGCAGTTCGTGCTCGCGTACTTCGGCATCCTCAAGGCCGGCCTGGTCCTGATGCCGCTGAACCCGCTGCTCAAGGCACCCGAGATCGCCTACCACCTGCGCGACTCCGACGCCGCGGCGATCGTCACCGCCGACCTCTTCGCCGAGGAGGTCCTCAAGGGCGTCGCGGACGTCGGGGACGTGGACGTGTACGTCGTCCGGACGGGTGCCGGCGACCTGCCCCCCGGCACCCGGCCCTTCGAGGAGCTCTACCAGGCGCCGGACACGCGGGACATCGCGCCGACGAACGCCGACGACACCGCCGTCCTGCTCTACACCAGCGGCACGACCGGCAGGCCGAAAGGCGCGGAGCTCACGCACTTCCAGATGTTCATGGCGTGCACCGTCGGCGGGGACACCTTCGGGTACCAGCCCGACGACGTGTCGATGGTGGTCCTGCCGCTGTTCCACGTCTTCGGGCTCTCGAGCATCTTCAACGTGGCCGTGCGCTTCGGCGGCTCCGTCGTGCTCGTGCCGCGGTTCGAGACCGGCGCCGTGCTCGACGCGCTCGAGCGGCACCGCTGCACCCTGATCGGCGGGGTGCCGACGATGTACATCGCGCTCGCCCAGGCCGGACCGGGCGGGCGCGACCTCGGCGCACTGCGCGTCGGCGTCTCCGGCGGGGCGTCGATCCCGGGCGAGGTCATCCGCGCGTTCGAGCAGGCCTTCCCGGGCGTGACGATCCTGGAGGGCTACGGCCTGTCGGAGACGAGTGCGCTCGCCACGTTCAACTTCGCCGTCGACGACCGCAAGGTTCTCTCGATCGGCAAGCCGATGTGGGGCGTCGACCTGCGGATCATGAACGACGACCTCCGCGAGCTGCCGCGCGGCGAGGAGCACGTCGGCGAGATCTGCCTGCGCGGCCACAACGTCATGAAGGGCTACTACAAGAACCCCGAGGCGACGGCCGAGGCGATGCGCGGCGGCTGGTTCCACACCGGCGACCTCGCGTACGCGGACGACGACGGCTTCGTGTTCATCGTCGACCGCAAGAAGGACCTGGTGATCCGCGGCGGCTTCAACGTCTACCCGCGGGAGATCGAGGAGGTCCTCTACGCGCACGAGGCGGTCGTCGAGGCGGCGGTGATCGGCCGGCCCGACGAGCGGCTCGGCGAGGAGGTCGTCGCGTACGTGAGCCTCGCGCCCGGCGCGTCGGCGTCCCCGGAGGAGCTCGTGGGGTACGCGAAGGAGCGGCTCGCGGCGTACAAGTACCCGCGCGAGGTGCACGTGCTCGAGAGCCTCCCGAAGGGGCCGACGGGCAAGATCCTCAAGTCCGAGCTGCGCGGCCTGTGAGCGCGTCGGGAAGGAGACGATCATGGAGCGGATGAGCTCGACCGACGCCGGCTTCTTCTACGCCGAGGGCGCCAACACGCCGATGCACGTGGGTTCGGTGTCGGTCTTCGAGGGGCCGGCGCCGTCGTACGGAGACGTCGTCCGGCTGCTGCTGGGGAAGCTCCCGCAGGTGCCGCGGTACCGGCAGCACGTCCGGCCGGTGCCGTTCGACCTCGGCCGTCCGCTGTGGGTGGACGACGAGCACTTCCAGATCCTCTACCACGTGCGGCACACCGCGGTGCCGAGGCCGGGCGGCCCGGAGCAGCTGCGCAACCTCGCCGGCCGCGTGCTCGGCCAGCGGCTCGACATGACGAAGCCGCTGTGGGAGGCCTGGCTCGTGGAGGGCCTGGAGGAGGGTCGCTGGGCCCTGATCTCCAAGGTCCACCACTGCATGGTCGACGGGATCGCCGGCACCGACCTCATGCAGCTGATCTTCGACGTCGACCCCGCCGCCGAGCACCCGGATCCCCGGCCGTGGACCCCGGAGCACGAACCGTCGACGAGCGAGGTCCTCGCTGCCGGGCTCACAGACGCCCTCGCGCGGCCGGTCGGGCACCTCCAGAACCTCGTCGGCGAGCTCGAGACGACCGGGCTCCGGCAAGCCGCCGGCGCGCTGCTGCCACGCGGCGCCGCGCTCTCCGCCGTCGTGCCACGCCTCGCGCGGCAGGTCGTCCGGCCGGTCGCCCGCTCGCTCAACGGTCCGATCGGGCCGCACCGCCGGTGGGTGTGGGCGGTGACGTCGATCGGCGACGTCCGGCAGGTGCGCCGCGCCTTCGGCGGCACCGTCAACGACGTCGTCCTCACGGC
>DASQJO010000080.1:0-3866 GCA_035630955.1 Kineosporiaceae bacterium | reverse complement strand
CCCGGATCCAGCCGCGCGTTCCAGTCGAGGTTCGCCGCCGTCACGAGCCGGCCGACCTGCCGCCACGAGGCGTTCCACCCGTTCGTCAGCTGCTGACCTTCGCCGACCTGCAGCGACAGCGTCCACCCCTGCACCGGCGCCGTTCCGGTGTTGGTCACCGTGACGTAGCGGACGAACCCGCCGGCCCACTCGTCGCGACGGGTGCTGATCCTGCAGGCCCTGGCGGCTTGCGCGGTGCTCGTCGAGGTCGCCGAGGTGGTGCTCGTCGGCGGCGTCGTCGCCGTGGTGCTCGGCGCCGAGGTGGTGCTCGTCGGCGGCGTCGTCGGAGACGTCGTCGTCGGGCCCGGCGACGAGGCCCCGTCGGTGGTCACGGAGAAGGAGCCGACCGCGAGCCCGGCGCCGCCCACCCAGGGCTCGAATCCGACCTGGACGCTGGTCAGGTACCAGGCCGTTTGCCCGTACCCCCGCTTCACGACGTCGCCGTAGAAGCTCGCGACCGGCGAGGACAAGGTCGTCGACGGCGTGGTCCGCACGTAGGAGACGACGTTCCAGCCGATGTTCCCGAACCAGACGTCCCAGTCCGCACCGGCGATGTTCGCCGTCCCGACCTTGCTGCCGATGGGCTGCACGCTCCCCCGGTGGTCGAGCCAGATCATGAGTTCGGCGCCGGTGTTCTGCCCGTCCCTGCGGGGCGTCGGGTCGAACCAGATGTCGTAGGCGGCGTCCCAGGCGCCCTCGTCGACGTACGAGAGTTGCACCGACGTCCCGATCCGGGCGAACGCGGCGCTCGACGCCTGCACCGGCGCGAACCCCGACGTGCAGGTGGCGTAGTGGCACCCCCACAACACCGAGGGGTAGGACGCCGGGGCCCCGTTGGTCGGCTTGTTCGCCTGCGACGTACTCAGCGTGAAGCCGTCGCCGGAGACGGAGATGCACTGTGCGGTGTCCGCGCCCCAGACGTTGTTCTGCGCGAGGTAGCCGCTCGCCGTCCGGACCTGGCCGTACTTGTCGCAGATGCTGGTGCCGGCGTCCGCCGTCGTCGTCACGACGATCCCCACGACGACCAGCGCCGTCGCGGCTGCCGCGGCCACCGCCGGTCTCCACCGCATGCTCGGGTCCGCTCCTCGTCCTCGGGGCGCGCCGATGTCGGGCGCGACGTCCAGGGTTCTGGCGCGGCATGCGGGACGGCTCTAAGCAAGGGCTAAGGGGCGCTCATCGCTGTCAGCGTTCTCGACATCCCGGAAGCCGGGGGCGATACTCGAAGAGATATCGCGATATCGCTCGGGAGATGTCATGACACCGGAGACCGACCTCGTCGCCCTCCTCGTCAAGGGTGTGCGGGCGCTCGAGCCGCAGGAGCAGGACGCGGTGCTCACGGACCTGTTGACCCAGATCGGCCTCGCCGGCCTGTCAGCGGGGACGGGATCACCCGCCGCACCGCGACCGCCGGCGCCATGGTGGACGTTCGGCCCACCCGCTCCCGTCGTCCAACCGCTCGGCGACCCGGCGTCCCTCGGCGAGGACGTGCTGATCCCGGCCGGCGCCGTGCCCATCGCCGACCCGTTCTCGCCCGGGGCGTTCGCGAGACCGGCCGGCCCGCTGCAGGCGCTGCCGGTGCGGCTGCCGCAGGACCAGTACGAGCGGCTCAAGCGCTGGTGCGCCGAACACGAGTACACGATGGCCACCGTCGTGCGCGGCCTGGTCGAACGGTTCCTCGACGAGCAGGCCGACCCCGCCTCCTCCCAGACCGAGAGCTGATCAGCTGCCGGCGTCCGGCGCCGGCGGGCGCACGGCACCGGCGACCAGGGCCGCGACCGCGAGCAGGACGGCGACGGCGGTCTGCGCGTGAAGGACGCCGGCGTGCTGCCCGAGCAGCCCGACGAGCGGCGGACCGGCGAGGAACGCGCAGTACCCGATCGAGGAGATCACGCTGACCCGCGCCGCGGCCCGGCGCGGGTCGTCAGCACCTGCGCTCATGCCGACGGGGAACCCGAGCGAGACCCCGACGCCCCACAGCGCCGCCCCGGCGAACGCCACGACGAGGTTCACCCCGGAGACGAAGGCGATCAGCCCGGCCAGGGCCACGACCCCGAGTCCCCGGACGACGCGCACGCGTCCGTAGCGGTCGAGCAGCCCGGGCCCGAACCAGCGGCCGAGCGTCATCGCGGCGAGGAACACGGCGAAGCCGAGCGTGCCGACGGCCGGCGACGTACCGTATCCGTCGATCACGGCGACGCCGATCCAGTCGTTCGCGGTCCCCTCGGCGAACGCGAACGCCAGCACGAAGACACCGATGAGCAGCGTGCGCCGCTCCGTCCACGCGGCCCACGTCCGGGCCGCCGTCCCCTGGCGGCTCGGGGTGGCAACGCCGTCGACGGCGTCCGCGGTCGTCCCGGGCGGGTGGTCGGGCAGGAAGGCCCGCACGCCGAGCGGGACGACGGTCGCGACGGCGAGGCCGACGACGAGCAGGTGCGGCGTGACCGGGATGTGCAGGGCGACGACCGCCGAGCCGACGAGGGCTCCGCCGACGGTGCCGATGCTGTAGCCGGCGTGGAACCGCGGCATGATCGAGCGGCCGAGATGCCGCTCGACCTCGGCGCCCTGGACGTTCATCGCCACGTCCCACGCGCCGATCGCGAAGCCGGAGAGGAAGAGCCCGACCAGCACCGGTGGTACGCCCGCCAGGAAGCCGACGGCCACGACGACGAGGCCGACGCCGTGCAGGGCGGCCATCAGCTGCAGGGTCAGCCGGGAGCCCAGCCGGGCGATCATCGGCCCGGACAGCGGCAGCGCCAGCACCGATCCCACCGCGATCGCCAGCAGTACCAGACCGAGCTGCGACGGGGACAGGTGCAGCCGGTCCCGGACCTGCGGGATCCGCGAGGCCCAGCTCGCGAACGCGAAGCCCGACCCGATGAAGGCGAGGTACGTGGCGCCCCTCGCCATCCGGACGGAGGAGGCGGACGGCGCGGGATCGGCGTCGAGCATCCTCGCCAACGTAACCCGGACGACGGTGCCCGGCCGGGCCGCGGGAGGGGGTCGCGCCGGGGACGCCGGTCTGCTACGCCTTGCTGACGGGCACGACGAGGCGGCGGAGGCGGGCATGGGCGTGCAGCGGAACCGGACGGTGCGGCTGGTCCTCAGCGGCCGCGAGGTCGACGTCCGGATCGAGTGCCACGACTACCGCGACACCCTGCAGTACCTCTCCGAGTGCATCGCCCGTCGCGAAGCCACCGTCGTCACCGACGCGTCCGGTCGGCCGTGCGTCGTCAACTGGGCGTCCGTCGCGATGGCCTACGTCGTGGAGGACGCCGCCTCCTGACGGCGTGATCCCGGGTGGCTCAGCGCCGGACGCCAGGGCAGGCCGGCGGCGCGCCAGGCGAGGAAGCCGCCGGCCAGGTCCGTGGCGCGGTGGACGCCGAGGTCCTGCAGGCTCGCCGCCGCCAGGCTCGAGGTGTAGCCCTCGGAGCAGACCACGACGACGTGCAGGTCGTGGTGGGCGATCGGCAGCCGGGCGTCGGACGCCGGGTCGAAGCGCCACTCCAGGACGTTCCGCTCGACGGTCAGGGCACCGGGGATCTCGCCCTCGGCGGCGCGTTGCCGCTCCGGGCGGATGTCGACCAGCAACGCCCCGGCGGCGACGGCCTCCCGGGCCTCGTGCGGCGTGAGCCGCCGCAGCCGCGAGCGCGCCTCGGCCAGCACCTCGTCGATGGTGCGCACGCTCGTCGCCGTCACCAGTCCGCCCCCGCCTGCTCGCTGCCGAGGGACACGAGGGCGCCGTCCTCGAGCGCGTAGCGGGTCATGCGGGTCAGCGCGGGGGCGTACACGTGCAGGCTGACGGCGGGCCCGGCGGCGGGTGCCACGTC
>DASQJO010000079.1:0-7312 GCA_035630955.1 Kineosporiaceae bacterium | reverse complement strand
TCACGTCCTCAGAGGACGACCGCGAGACGGTCGCGTCGCTCGTCGACGCCGTCGGGCTGCGCCCGGTGTGGCTCGGCGACGGGGCGCAGGCGCTGCTCGACGACCTGCTCCAGCTGTGGTTCACGCTGTCGCGGATCCGGGGCTCGCGGCATTTCGCGCTGAAGGTCGTGGGCGACCCGGACTGAGGAGCGTCGCCCGAGTCAGGCCGCCGTCGGCGGGGCCGCCGCGGTCGGCGTCCCCGCCCGCGGGAAGAACGGGCGCAGCACGACCGGCGCCCGGAAGGGCCGCCACGCCCCCTCGGGCTGAGCCAGCCGGTCGGTGACAGCCCAGATCACGGCCGGGTTGTGCCCCAGCCCGAGGTGGCTGCCGTAGACCTCGACGTTCTCGGCGAACGGACCCGGGGTGTCCAGGCAGGCGCGCCAGGCGACGATCCCGTCGTAGCGGGAGTAGATCGACGTCGACGGTACGACCAGCGCAGCGGCGTCGCCCTCGAGAGGCAGCGACACGGGCTCCACGTGGAGGTGCGAGAACCGCTCGAACGCCCCGCTCGCGCGGCTCTGCCCCGCACGGGCCAGCCGGAACGGGCTCCCCAGCGTGACGACCTGGCGGACCAGGTGCGGCGAGCGACGGGCGAGGCTACGGGCGAAGATGCCGCCGAGGCTCCACCCGACCACGCTGACCGGGCGGCCGTGCCGCTGGGCGAGCTCCTGCAGGCGGCGGTCCATGCCGCGCACGACCTTGCCCGTGGGTCCGACGTTGCGGCCGAGCTGCCAGCCGTGGACGTCGTAGCCGAGCCGCCGCAGGACGCCGCGGAGCGCCGTCGTGGACCCGTCGCCGGCGAGCAGGCCGGGCAGGACGAGCACGGGATGGCCGTCACCGGCGGGCAGCGCCGGGCCGAGCGGGAGCGACGCCAGGAAGAACCCCCAGCCGGCCGAGGCCCGCGCGATCTCGCTCCAGTAGAGCGGAAGGGCCGGAGCCCCGCCGCGCGCCTGCGTCATCTCGCCCTCCTTCGCGGCTGTGGCCGGTGGTGTCAGGATGAGTGCGACCCCGGCCGGTGTCGAGCGCGGCGCCCGCTCACGCCGAGTCCTCGACCGCCTGGAGCGCGAGCCACACCTCCGCGAGCCCGGCCGTCGACGAGAGCGAGCGGCCGGAGAGCTCCTCGAAGCGCCGGATCCGGTACGCCAGCGTGTTCGGGTGCACGTGCAGCGCGGCCGCGGCGTCGCCGGTGCGCCGGTCGTGCGAGAGCCAGGCGCGCACGCTCGGCACGAGCTGCCCGCCGTGCTCCGCGTCGTAGGTCAGCACGGCGCCCAGCACCTCCTCGACGAGGGCGGTGACGCGCTGCGGCTGCTCCGGCAGCCACCAGCCGCCGGCCTCCTCGCCGAACCGCACGACCCCGCCGTCCGGCTGCGCGAGGGCGCGGCGGACCGCCCAGCCGGCCTCGCGGCGTGCCGCACCCAGCGACTCCCCCACCCGCACCGGCCGGCTCACGCCCACCGCCAGGCCGGACCGGTGACCGAGCAGAACGGCCAGGTCGTCCCCGGCACCGAGCAGCACGTGCACCTCGCGGCCGCGGCGCAGCACCAGGGCGGGCCCCTCGGCGTCGTCGAGGTCGCGCTGCACGCGGACGTCGTCCACCGCGGCGCCGGCCTGCGTGTGGCGGATCACGGCGAGGCGGAGCTCGTCGCCGGCCGCGAACCCGAGCCGGGCCAGCCGGCGCCGGGCGGCCGGCGGGTCGAGCACCCCCTGTAGCAGCTCGCCGAGCGTCTCCGTGCCCTCCCGGCGCTGCGTCTCCCGCTCGTGCCGGTGGATCGCGACCTGCAGCGCCGCGATCGTGGCGATGTGCTGCGCGACGGCGAGACCGGCCGCGGCGACACCGGGCCGCTCGAGCGCGAGCAGGAAGCCGGCCGGCCCTCCGGGCGCGGGCACCGGCAGCACGTATCCACCGGGCACGATGGGCGGGGCGTCGAAGGAGGCCGGCAGCAGCGGCGCCAGCTCCGGCGGCGGTGCCGGGACCCCGGGCAGCAGGCGCCGGCCGGACCCCGTCGAGAGGTGCAGCCGGTACCCCGACAGCCGTTCGAGCCGGGCGAAGAGCTCGGCGACGCCGAGGTCCTCCGCGGCCAGCGTGCGGAGCGCGCCGAACACGTGGAGCTGCGCCGACAGACGCCGGTGCATGTCGCTCTGCACCGCCGCGGCGACCTCCTGGGCGATGGCGATGAACGGCACCCACAACGGCACCCGGAGCACCGGCAGCCCGCGCTCGTCGGCGGCCGCGAGGAACCCCGGCTGCAGCGGGGGGACGTGCAGCTGCTCGGACAGGGCGAGTGCGGCGACGCCGGCGTCGTCCAACCGCTCCAGGTAGGCACGCTGCCGCGCCGCGGACCGCGGGACGGCGATGCCGGTCGTCATGAGCAGCTCGTGCCCGAGCAGCCACGGCGTCGGGTCCTCGAGCTCGCTGACGTGCGCCCATCCGACCGGGCGGTCCAGCCCCGCGGCGCCGGCCACCACGACGAGCTGCAGGGCGGGTGAGCGCACCAGCTCCTCGACGGTGAGCGCGCTTCGGGCCATGGCCCATGGTCCCTCGTGGTGGACCACAAAAGCGCGCCGTCCGGTTCGTCGTCCCACCGATTGCCGCACGCCTGTCCGCCCCGGACAGTGGACGCCACTCGCCCCTGCACTGTTCCCGGAGAGGACCCGGCATGGCCCAGGCCGCGCTTCCCCCGACCGCCCGCATCGGCGGCATCGAGACCCGCTCGATCGACTACGTGCCCGAGGACGAACGCCACGGCAAGGTCTGGCTGCAGGGCCCGTTCTGGTTCCTCGGCAACTTCCAGCCGTTCACCGTCGCGATCGGCTTCGTCGGGCCGCTCGTCGGCCTCTCGCTCGGCTGGACGGTGCTCGCCGCCGTCCTGGGCATCCTCTTCGGCACGCTGTTCATGGCGGCGCACGCGTCGCAGGGGCCGAAGCTCGGGCTGCCCCAGATGATCCAGTGCCGGGCGCAGTTCGGGTACCGCGGCGTGATCCTCCCGCTGATCGCGACGGGCTTCACGTACATCGCGTTCAACGTCGTCGACACGATCATCATCAAGGAGGGTCTGGCCGGGATCTTCGGCTGGAACGCGACGACGATCGCCGTCGTCATCACCCTGCTCGCCACGGTGCTCGCGATCTACGGGCACGACTGGCTGCACCGGGTCTTCCAGGTGCTGTTCTGGGTGTCGATCCCGTTCTGGCTGGTGCTCACGATCGGTGTGATCACGGGTCATGCGGGGGGCAAGGCGCCGCCGGAGGCGGGGTTCACGTGGGCGGGCTTCCTCGCCATGTTCACCGTCGCCGCGTCGTACAACATCACCTACGCGCCGTACGTCTCGGACTACTCCCGCTACCTGCCGCGCGACACCCCGACCGGGACGATCATCGCGTCGGTGTTCTGGGGCGCCGCCGGCTCCCCGATCTGGCTGATCCCGCTCGGCGCGTGGCTCGCCACCCGGCTCGGCGTCGAGGACGCGCTCGTCGGCATCCACGACGCGGGCAACAACGTCGTCGGCACGCTCGGGAGCATCCTCGCGATCCTCTCGGTGCTCGCGCTCGTCGCGACGATGGGCCTGAACGCCTACAGCGGCATGCTCACCGTCGTCACGGCGATCGACGCGTTCCGCCCCGTCGAACCGACGCGTCGGCTGCGCGTCGTCACGATCCTGGTGCTGGCCGTGATCTGGCTCGTCGCCGGGCTGGCGCTGACCAACGCGGTGAGCTCGCTGAACAACGCGCTGCTGGCGATGCTCTACCTGCTGGCGCCCTGGACGGCGATCAACCTGCTCGACTTCTTCCTGCTCCGGCACGGCCGCTACGCGATCACCGACCTGTTCCGCCCGGACGGGATCTACGGCGTCTGGAACCGGTCCGGTGTGACCGCCTACCTGGTCGCGATCCTCGTGGAGATCCCGTTCGCGTTCATCCCCGGCTTCTACGAGAGCTGGGGCGCCACCCTGCTGCAGGGCGTGGACATCTCGTGGATCCTCGGCATGATCGTCGGCGGTGGGCTGTACGCGCTGCTCGTGCGCGGCGTCGACCTCTCCGCCGAGACCCCCGCGATCGAGCGCAGCGAGCGCGCGCTGGCCGAGACCGGGACCGCGCGGTGAACTCGAGCTCGTCGGAGGAGGAGGTCCTCGCCCGGGCCGCCGACCTCGTCCGCGCCTTCGGGAGCCACGACCGGGAGGCGTACTTCGCCTTCTTCGACCCCGCCGCGACGTTCGTCTTCCCCACCGGGCCGTTCCTCGGCTCCCGGTCGGCGTACGAGCAGGAGTGGGACGGGTGGGAGAGCTCCGGGTGGCGCGTGCTGTCGTGCACCTCGACGGAGTGCCGCGCCGACGAGATCGCGGAGGACGCCGTGGTCTACACGCACCGGGTGCGAACGAGGACGGCGGACGCCGAGGGCGAGCACGAGCTCGACGAGCGGGAGACCATCGTGTTCCGGCGGGGCCGGGACGGGGCATGGACGGCGGTGCACGAGCACCTCAGCACCACGCCGGAGGGGGCATGACGGACGGCACACCCATCGGTCCGCCGGACGCGCGCGAGATCCCGCGCTTCGCCGGGCCGGACACGTTCGCACGGCTCCCGCGGCTGGACGACGTCGGCCGGGCCGCAGTCGCCGTCGTCGGCATCCCGTTCGACTCGGCCGTGTCCTACCGGCCCGGCGCCCGTTTCGGTCCGGGCGCGGTCCGGGCGGGGAGCAAGCTGCTGCGGCCGTACCACCCGTTCCTCGACGTCGAGCCCTGGTCGGTGCACCAGGTGGCGGACGCCGGGGACGTGGCCGCGAATCCGTTCGACATCGGCGAGGCGGTGACGGCGGTGCAGGCGGCGGCGTCCGACCTGCTCGGGCGGGCCGATCACCTCGTCAGCATCGGCGGGGACCACTCGCTGTCGCTGCCGCTGCTCCGCGCGACGGCGGCGCGGCACGGGCCGATCGCGCTGGTCCACTTCGACGCCCACCTCGACACCTGGGACACCTACTTCGGCGCGCCCTACACGCACGGCACGCCGTTCCGCCGCGCCGTCGAGGAGGGGCTGCTCGACCTCGGGACGTCGGCGCACGTCGGCATCCGGGGGCCGCTGTACTCCACGGGCGACCTGGACGCCGACCGCGACCTCGGCTTCGCGACGGTCACGACGATGGACGTCGCCCGCGCCGGCCCGGACGCCGCCGTCGACCGGATCCTGTCGCGGGTCGGCGACCGGCCGGTGTACGTGTCCGTGGACATCGACGTCCTCGACCCGGCGCACGCGCCGGGCACGGGGACGCCGGAGCCGGGCGGCCTGACGACGCGGGAGCTGCAGATGATCCTGCGCGGGTTGGTCGGCGCGAACCTCGTCGGCGGTGACGTCGTCGAGGTGGCGCCCGCGTACGACCACGCCGAACTGACGACGATCGCAGCGGCCAACGTCGTCTACGAGCTGCTCGCCCTCCTCGCCCTCCGCTCCCGCCCGTCGACGGCCACTTCTGGGCCCTCATCGTGATCATCCGTCGGCGATGACGACTGCCAGGGCCCAGACGTGGGGCGAGGCCGGGCGGGTGGCCGAGGCCGTCGGTCGGCGGGAGGTCCGGGCCGTCGACGCGGTCGCGGAGGCGCTCCGGCGGATCGAGGCGCTCGACGGACCGATCGGCGCCGTCTGCGCGCTGCGCGCCGACGAGGCGCTCGCCGAGGCCGCCGAACTCGACCGCCGCCTCGACGCGGGCGCACCACCGGGGCCGCTCGCCGGCGTCCCGCTGCTGGTCAAGGACCTGCAGGACGTCGCCGGCATGCCGACCCGCGCCGGGTCCGTGCTGCTCGCGGGCGCCCCGCCGAAGGAGCGCGACGGGCTCGTCGTCGAACGGCTGCGCGCGGCCGGCGCGGTCGTCGTCGGCAAGTCGACGCTCCCGGAGTTCGCGACCGAGGGGCACTGCGCGAGCCCGCTGACCGGCGTCACCCGCAACCCCTGGCATCTGCCGAGCTCCCCCGGCGGCTCGTCCGGCGGCTCGGCCGCGGCGCTCGCCGCGGGCATGGTCCCGCTCGCCACGGCCACCGACGGCGGCGGCTCGGTCCGGATCCCCGCCGCGTTCTGCGGGCTCGTCGGGCTCAAGCCGACGTTCGGCCTGATCCCGCGCCGACCGCTGCCGGACTGGCTGGACCTCTCCGTCGAGGGTCCGATGGGGACGACCGTGGCCGACGTCCGGCTGCAGCTGGCCGTCACCGCGGGCGGGTCCGGGGCCGGCGATCCCGAGGCCTGGCCCGGCTCCGGCCTGCCGCCCTCGCCGGTCGCCGGTCCGCCGCAGCGGCTGCTCGTCGCGCACCGGACCGCACCCCTCGGCCCGCTGCCGGACGACGTGGCCGCGGCTCTGGAGGCAGCCGTCGACCAGCTCGCGACCCTGTTCCCGGACGCCGAGGTCGTCCGCCTGCCACCGGACGGTGCGGGCCTCGACCTCGACGGCGGCGAGGACTGGCTCGCCCTGGCGAGCGCCGACCACGTCGCCGCGCTCGGGCGCGGCTTCGTCGAGGCGAACCTGGACGGGATGAGTGCGGGGGCGAGGGCGTTCCTCGGTTTCGGCCTGCGGGTGGGTCTCGACGACTACCTCGCCGCGCGGCGGCGCCGGTTCGGCTACGTCGCCGCGCTGGACCGACTCCTCGAGGGCGGCGGCGTGCTGGTGACGACGTCCAGCGGAGCCGCGTCGATCCCCGCCGAGGGGTGGCTCGACGCCGACGGTCGGCCGACAGGCATACCGCCGGAGGTCTACACGACGGAGCTGCAGAACCTGACCGGACACCCGTCGATCTCGCTGCCCGCGGGCACGATCGGCCCGCTGCCCTTCGGCGTCCAGCTCACCGCACCGCGCCTGGCCGACACCTGGCTGCTGGACCTCGCGGAGCGATGGGAGGCGGCCCGGCCGTGGCCGCGGCACCCGCCGGGCTACACGCCCTTCTCCGTCCCGCGCGCCGCCTGACCGGGAGGGCGCGCACCTCAGGAGTCGGCGTCCGGTGCCGACGGGCGCACCGTGAGCGCCGGACCGGAGGGCCTCGCCCTGCTGGCCGGTGGCCTGTGGGGAACGTCCGACTTCGTCGGCGGCACCCTGAGCCGCCGGCTGCGGACGATCCACGTGCTCGTCGGGTCCCAGGCCGTCTCGGCCGTGCTGGCGTCGGCGCTGCTCGTCCTCCCCGGCTCGGGCTCGTTCACGCAGGCGGCGCTGTGGTGGTCCGTCGCCGCGGGGGTGACCTGGGCGCTCGCGATGGGCGCCTTCTACACGGCGCTGGCCGTCGGCACGATGGGCGTGGTCGCG
>DASQJO010000078.1:0-5324 GCA_035630955.1 Kineosporiaceae bacterium | reverse complement strand
CCGTGGAACTCCTCGACGAGGCCGGACTGCCGCCGGACGTCTTCGGCGTCGTGATCGGCGACGGGCCCGTCGTCGGCGGGGCGCTCGTCGACGCGGTCGACCACGTCTGCTTCACCGGCTCCACGGCGACCGGCCGGATGGTCGCGCAGCGGGCCGCCGCCCGACTGGTCGGCGCGTCCCTCGAGCTCGGCGGCAAGAACGCCGGCTACGTCGCCGCGGACGCCGACCTCGACCGTGCCGCCGAGGGAGCGGTGCGCGACTGCTTCTCCAGCGCGGGGCAGCTGTGCGTGTCGATGGAGCGGCTGGTGCTCCACGAGGAGATCGCCGACGCCTTCCTCGACCGGTTCCTCGGCCGGGTCCGGCGGATGCGCCTCGGCACGGCGCTCGACTTCACCACGGACATGGGCAGCCTCGTCTCCGCCGAGCAGCTCGAGCGGGTCCGGGCGCACGTCGACGACGCCGTCGCCAAGGGCGCCACCGTCCTCGCCGGCGGACGGGCCCGGCCCGACATCGGCCCGCTCTTCTACGAGCCGACGGTGCTCGAGGGCGTTCCGCCCGAGGCCTCGTGCTTCCGCGAGGAGACGTTCGGTCCGGTCGTCGCCGTCCGCCGGGCCAGCTCGGACGCCGAGGCCGTGGCGATGATGAACGACACCGACTACGGGCTCAACGCCACGATCTGGACCCGGGACACCCGCCGGGGTGGCGTGCTGGCCCGACACGTCGTCGCCGGCACCGTGGGCGTCAACGAGAACTTCGTCGCTAGCTGGGGATCGGTCGCGTCGCCCATGGGCGGACGCCGGTCCTCCGGGCTCGGTCGGCGGCACGGACGCGAGGGGATCCTGCGGTTCACCGAGCCGCAGACGATCGCGGTGCAGCGCGGACCCGGCTTCGGCGTCCTCTACGCGCAGGGCTCGGAGCGGTTCGCCCAGCAGTTCACCGCGATGCTCCGGCTGGCGAGGAAGGCGCACCTGCCGTGGCCCTGACGCAGGAGGCCTTCGACCACGACGTGGTCGTCGTCGGCTCGGGTTTCGGCGGATCCGTCGCCGCGCTGCGACTGGCCGAGAAGGGCTACGACGTCCTGGTCTACGAGGCCGGGCGCCGGTTCGCCGACGAGGACTTCGCGCGGACGAGCTGGGACGTCCGCCGGTTCCTCTGGGCGCCCGCCCTCGGCTGCTTCGGCGTCCAGCGGATCCACCGGCTCCGGGACGTCGTCGTGCTCGCCGGCGCGGGGGTCGGCGGCGGCTCCCTGAACTACGCGAACACCCTCTACGTGCCCCCGACGCCGTTCTTCACCGATCCGCAGTGGGGCGGCATCACGGACTGGCAGGCGGAGCTCGCCCCGTACTACGACCAGGCCGCCCGCATGCTCGGCGTCGTCACCAACCCGTGCGAGGGCGTCGTCGAGCGGACGATGCGTGACGTCGCGGAGCAGATGGGCGTCGGGCACACGTTCCGCAAGACCCCCGTCGGCGTCTTCTTCGGGCGGGACGGCGAGCAGGAACCCGGCGTCACCGTGCCCGATCCCTTCTTCGGCGGCGCCGGCCCCGAGCGCACCGGGTGCGTCGAGTGCGGCAACTGCATGGTCGGCTGCCGGTACGGCGCCAAGAACACCCTCGTCAAGAACTACCTCGCGCTCGCCGAACGGATCGGCGTCCGGATCGAGCCGCTGCGCACGGTCGTCGGGCTGCAACCCCGCGACCCCCGGCGTCCCGAGCGCGGCTGGCTGGTGACCACGGTCCGGACCGGCGCCCACAGGCGGCGCCATGACGTCCGCACGGTGACGGCCGGGCAGGTCGTCGTCGCCGCCGGGTCGTGGGGGACGGCGACCCTGCTCCAGACCCTGCGTGCGGACGGCGTGCTGCCGGGCCTCTCGCGGCGGCTGGGCGCGATGACGCGGACGAACTCCGAATCCCTGCTCGGCGCGATGACCGCCCGCGTCCCGCAGGAGGACCTGACGAAGGGCGTTGCGATCACGTCGTCGTTCCACCCCGACGACGACACCCACATCGAGAACTGCCGGTACGGCGTCGGGTCGAACGCCATGGGCCTGCTGGCCACCGTGCTCGTCGACGGCAACCCCGACCAGTCGCGAGGCCGGTGGCACCGGTTGCCAGGGGTCGTCGCCCGCGATCCGCTGACGTTCCTGCGCTCGTTCTCCGTGCGGCGGTGGTCGCAGCGTGCCGTCATCGGGCTCGTCATGCAGTCGGTGGACAACTCGATCACGGTGACGGCGGTGCCGCGCCGCGTCGGGCCGCTCCGGCTGCGCGGCTGGCGGCTGCACTCCGAGCCCGGGTACGGAGCTCCCAACCCGCGCTGGATCCCGACCGGGCACGACGCTCTCCGCCGGATCGCCCGCCGGCTGCAGGAGCGCACGGGCGTCCGGACGATGGCGGGCGGCGGAATCGGCGACCTCGCGGACGTCCCGATGACGGCGCACTTCCTCGGCGGGTGCCCGATCGGGGCCACCGCGCAGGACGGTGTGCTCGACGCCTACCAGCGGGTGCACGGGTGCCCGGGCCTGCACGTCGCCGACGGCTCCGCGGTCTCGGCGAACCTGGGCGTCAACCCCTCGCTGACCATCACCGCGCAGGCCGAGCGGGCCTTCGCCCTGTGGCCGAACCGCGGCGACGCCGACCCGCGCCCGCCGCTCGGTGCCGCGTATCAGCGCGTGGACCCCGTGGCGCCCCGGCGTCCGGCCGTGCCCGAGGCGGCCCCGGGAGCCCTCCGGCTGCCGCTGCGCGTCCGGCCGCGCCCGGCGCGCAGCTCCCGGTCTGCGGGTGCGGCCCCCCGCGGGGTCGGGCGAGAATGATCGGGTGAAAGATCACGGCTGGACCCCGGGGGACATGCCGGATCTGACCGGCGTCCGCGCGGTGGTGACGGGGGCGAACTCGGGGCTCGGTCTGCACACGGCGCTGGAACTCGCCCGTTCCGGCGCGGCGGTGGTGCTGGCCGTGAGGGACGAGGCGCGCGGTGCGCAGGCGGCGGAGCAGGTCCGCGCGCAGGTGCCCGGCGCCCGGCTCGAGGTCCGTAGGCTCGACCTGGCCGACCTGGAGTCGGTGCGGGTGTTCGCGGCGCCGTTCCGGCGAGGCGAGCGCCTGGACGTGCTCGTCGACAACGCGGGCATCATGGCGGTCCCGCAGGGGACCACGGCCGACGGCTTCGAGACCCACCTGGGCACCAACCACCTCGGGCACTTCGCCCTCACCGGGCTGCTGCTCCCGGCACTGCTCGGCGGCGGCCTGCGCGGTGGACCCGCCCGCGTCGTCACCGTGTCGAGCAGCCTGCACCGGCGCGGCCGGCTGCGGCGGGACGATCTCATGGGGGAGCGGTCGTACTCGCCCTTCGGGGCCTACGGCCGGTCGAAGCTGGCGAACCTGCTGTTCATGCGCGAGCTCCAGCGGCGAGCGGACGCCGTCCGCGCGCCGCTCATGAGCCTGGCGGCCCACCCCGGCTACGCCGCCACGAATCTCCAGGTCACCGGGCCGCGGCTGATGGGCAGCCGCGTCCGCGAGGTGGTCTCGCGCGGGATGAACGTCGTGCTCGCGCAGTCGGCGTCCCGGGGCGCCTGGCCCACCCTGCGGGCGGCGACGGACCCCGGGGCGCGCGGCGGCGACTACTTCGGGCCGGGTGGGCTCGCGGAGCAGCGCGGGCACCCGAGACTGGTCGGTATGAGCGCCGCCGCGGCGAGCGCCGACGACGCCTGCTGGCTCTGGGAGCGATCCGTGGAGCTGACCGGTGTCGACTACGAGGAACTGACCCCCACAGCACAGGGAGCGGAACGATGAAGGCCGTCTGGAACGGCGTGACCATCGCGGAGAGCGACGACACGGTGGTCGTCGAGGGCAACCACTACTTCCCGCGCGAGTCGTTGCGCGACGACGTGGTACGTCCCTCCGACACGCACACCGTCTGCCCGTGGAAGGGCACGGCGTCGTACTACTCCCTCGAGCTCGACGGCAGGCAGAGCCGGGACGCGGTCTGGTACTACCCCCAGCCGAAGGACGCGGCGAAGCAGATCACCGACCGCGTCGCCTTCTGGAAGGACGTCGAGGTCGTTCCGTGAGGGCGACCGTCCTGCACGCCCCGTACGACGTCCGGCTGGAGCAGGCCCCGGACCCCAAGCTGGAGGGCGCCGGGGACGCCGTCGTCCGCGTGCTGGCCGGCTGCGTCTGCGGGTCGGACCTGTGGCCGTACCGGGGCGACCCGCCGGTGCGGGAGCCGCGCCGGATGGGGCACGAGTTCGTCGGAGTGGTCGAGGAGATCGGCGACGACGTCAGCGGCGTCCGGGTCGGCGACCTCGTCGTGGCGCCCTTCCTCTGGTCGGACGGCACCTGCGAGTACTGCGTACGCGGGCTGCAGACGTCGTGCCGGCACGGCGGCGGCTACGGCGGTCGCGACCGTGCCGGCCGCCTGGTCGACGGCGGCCAGGGTGAGGCCGTGCGCGTGCCCGAGGCGGACGGGACGCTGGTTCCGGTGCCGCGCTCGCCGCAGGACGTCGACGCCCGGCTCCTGGCGTCGCTGTTGACGCTGTCGGACGTGATGGGGACCGGACACCACGCCGCGCTGGCGGCCGGCGTCGGGCAGGGATCGACGGTGGCGGTCGTCGGCGACGGCGCCGTCGGGCTCTGCGGCGTGCTGGCGGCGCGCCGGCTGGGCGCCTCGCGGATCGTGGCGATGTCGCGGCACGCCTCCCGGCAGGAGGTGGCTCGCCGGCTCGGCGCCACGGACGTCGTCGAGGAGCGGGGCGAGGAGGGTGCCCGCGCCGTCGCCGAGCTGCTGGGCGGCATCGGCGCGGACTGCGTGCTCGAGTGCGTCGGCAGCGGCGCGTCGATGCAGCAGGCGCTGGCGACCGTCCGGGACGGCGGTGGCGTCGGCTACGTCGGCGTTCCGCACGACGTCGAGCTGCCCGTCCGCGAGCTGTTCCGGCGGAACGTCTCCGTCGGTGGCGGCGTCGCCCCCGCCCGCGCGTACCTGCCGGAGCTGCTCGCGGACGTGCTGGCCGGCCGGATCGACCCGTCCCCCGTGTTCGACGTCGAGATGCCGCTCGACGATGTCGCGGAGGCCTACCGCGCGATGCACGAACGCCGCGCCATCAAGGTCCTGCTGCGCCCCTGACGGGTTGCTTGCCCATCCACGCCTGCGTTACTCAAGCAGTGCTCGCTTTCGGCGCGAAAAGCCGAGCATTGGCTGAGCAACGCAGCACTGGCTGAGCACGTGGACCCGGGGGGCGGGGCGGGAGGGACGCGTGCGACGCTGCAGGGGTGTGGCGCACGGCGCTCAAACCTCGATGGTTGGCCCTGCTCGCCGTGGTGATCGTCGCCGCG
>DASQJO010000077.1:0-2344 GCA_035630955.1 Kineosporiaceae bacterium | reverse complement strand
TCGTCGGCGCGACGCTCGGCCTGCTCACCGCCGTCGTGCTGGGCTGGCTGTTCTACCGCGGCGCCGTCCGGATCAACCTCGGCACCTTCTTCCGCTGGACCGGCGCACTGCTCGTCATCGTCGCGGCGGGCGTCCTCGCCTACGGCGTTCACGACCTGCAGGAGGCCGGCATCCTGCCCGGCCTGAACACGCTCGCGTTCGACATCTCCGGCGCCGTCCCGCCGGACAGCTGGTACGGCACCCTGCTGCGCGGGACGATCAACCTCACGCCGCAGACCACCGTGCTGCAGGCCGTCGTGTGGGTGCTCTACGTCGTGCCGGTGCTGGTGCTCTTCCTGCGCCCTGCCCGCGCTCCCCGGCCGGCCGCCGCGCCGGCGACCCCGCCGGTTCCCGCCGCCGCGCGCGACTGACCCCGCCCGTCCCCCCGACAGCGTCCCGAAAGGCTCGTCCCTGTGCTCGTGCATGCCCGACTCCCTCTCGCCGGCGTCCTGGTCGGCCTCCTCGCCGGAGCGGCAGGCCTGAGCGCCTGCTCGTCCTCGACGGGCGGCGGCGCCGCGTCCGGGACGGTCACGGTCACAGGCACCGACACGGCGTGCACGCCGGCGACGACGCAGGTGCCGGCGGGCACCGTCTCCTTCCGGCTGCAGAACCAGGGCAGCCGGGTCAACGAGCTCTACGTGCTGCGGCCCGACGGCAGCATCGCGGGCGAGCGCGAGAACGTCGGCCCCGGCACGTCCGGTGACCTGACCGTCGAGCTGGCCCCGGGGTCGTACACCCTGCAGTGCAAGCCGGGCATGACGGGCGACGGCATCCGCACCGCGATCACCGCCACCGGCAGCGCCACCGCCGCGGCCAGCGCGGACCCACGCCTCGGGCAGGCCGTCACCGCGTACCGCGCCTACGTGCTCGGCGAGGCGAAGCGCTCGCTCGCCGGTGCCGAGAAGCTCCGGGACGCCGTGGCCGCCGGCGACCTCGCGAAGGCGAAGGCGCTCTACGCCGACAGCCGCATCGGGTGGGAGCGCGTGGAGCCCGTCGCCGAGTCGTTCGGCGACCTCGACCCCCGCATCGACCTGCGCGAGGCCGACCTCGAGCAGGGCCAGACGTGGACCGGCTGGCACGTGATCGAGAAGGGCCTCTTCTCGGCGAACACGACGAAGAACCTGACGCCGGTGGCGGACCGCCTCGTCGCCGACCTGAAGGAGCTCGTCGACCGTGTGCCGAAGGCGGAGATCACCGCCACCAGCATGGCGAACGGTGCTGCCGAGCTCCTCGACGAGGTCGCCCGGACGAAGATCACCGGCGAGGAGGAGGCGTTCAGCCACACCGATCTCGTCGACATCCAGGCCAACGTCGACGGCGCCCGCCAGGTCGTGACCCTGCTCCAGCCTGTGCTGGCCGCCAAGGACGCCGACCTCTCGGCCCAGCTCACGACCCGCCTCGCGGACCTGCAGAAGGTGATCGACAGCCACCGGACGGGGACGAGCTTCCCCTCCTACACCACGATCACGGAGGCCCAGCGGCGCACTCTCTCCGACGCCGTCGACGCCGCGTCCGAGCCGCTCAGCCGGCTGACCGCCGCGGTGACCTCGTGAACGCCGCGACGGAGAACCTGACCCAGCAGGTCCCTAGCCGACGCGCGGCGCTCGGCCTGCTCGGCGGAACGGTCGCGCTCGGCGCCGCCGGCTGGGCGGTCCGGGCGGGCCACGCGGAGGCGGCGGCCTCACCCGGCACGGCCGTCCCGTTCCACGGCGACCATCAGGCCGGCATCGCCAGCGCCGTCCAGGACCGCCTCCACATCGCCGCCTTCGACCTGCGCACGAGCGACCGCGCCGCCGTCGTCCGGATGCTGCGGAGCTGGACCGCCGCCGCCGAGCGGATGACCCGCGGCCTGGAGACGGTGGAGGGCGGGGCGGCCCCCGCGGTGCTCGACGCGCCCCCCGAGGACACCGGCGAGGCGCTCGCCCTGCCGCCCGCCCGGCTCACGCTGACCCTGGGCCTCGGCGCGGGTTTCTTCGCCAAGACCGGCCTCGCCGGCCGCCGGCCCGCCGCGCTCATCGACCTGCCCCGCTTCAAGGGCGACGAGATCGACCCCGCGCGCAGCGGCGGCGACATCGTCGTCCAGGCCTGCGCGGACGACCCGCAGGTCGCCGTGCACGCCGTCCGGAACCTCGCCCGGATGGCGACCGGCACCGCCGCCGTCCGATGGAGCCAGCTCGGCTTCGGCCGCACCTCGTCGACGACGCCGTCGGAGCAGACCCCCCGCAACCTGTTCGGCTTCAAGGACGGCACGCGGAACATCGCGGGCGAGGACGCCGACGCCCTGAGCCGGCACGTCTGGGTGGGC
>DASQJO010000076.1:0-8781 GCA_035630955.1 Kineosporiaceae bacterium | reverse complement strand
GGACGCCGTCGCCGCCGGCCCCGCCGCCTGGTCCCCCTGGCGGGCCCGGCTCGTCGACGACCTCGTCGCGCGCGCCCGCACCGCCCTCCGCGGCGAGGCACCACCCGGCCCCGCGCCGGTGACCAGCGCGGAGGAGGCGCTCGTCGCCTCCGTGCTCGCCGACGGCCGGCCCCGGGTCGCGCTCTCCCGCCTCGAGGAGATGCACGCCGTCACCGTCGTCGCGGTCGACCGTCCGGGCCTGCTCGCGGACATCGCCGGCACCCTAGCGGCGTTCCGGCTCAGCGTGCGCTCGGCGCTGGTCCGGACCGTGCCCGTGGGGGAGGGCGAGCAGCAGATCGCCGTCGACACCTGGTGGGTGGACGCCGGCAGCGGCGAGATGCCGTCGCCGCAGACGCTGGAGACCGGCCTGCGCCGGCTCGCGGACGGCGACCGCTCGGTCCTCGACCGCCTGGCCCGCCGGGACGCCTCCTACCGGGCGCCCGCCGGCGCACCCTCGCGGCCGCGGGTCGTGCTCGTGCCGGGCGCCTCGGCGGACGCGACGGTGCTCGAGGTCCGCGCGGCGGACCGGCCGGGATTGCTGCACGCCATCGGGACTGCGCTCGCCGGCGTCGGCGTCGACCTGCGCTCGGCGCATGTCGCCACGCACGCGGGGCAGGCCGTGGACGTGCTCTACGTCGCCGAGCCGGGCGGCGGCGTGCTCTCGCCGGCCAGGGTCGCGAGCGCCGTCGCCGCCCTCGTCGATGCCGGAACACCACCCCACGGCTGATCCGGTGCCACTCTGGCACCATTGTGGCTTGTATCTGTGCCATAGCGGTGCCAGTATGGCGCCATGGACCTCACCACGTACGTCAGCTCCCTCGAACGCGAGTTCGCGGCGCTTGCCGAGGCCGGCGGCGAGGAGGCCCGCGCGCTGGTCGAGCGCCTGACCGGGCCGCTGGAGTCGGCGATCCGGCTGACGCTCCTGGAGGCACTCACCGGGGCGACCGACGAGATCACCCGCGACCTGGCGCCCGGGTCCGTGGAACTGCGGTTGCGCGGTCGCGACCCCCAGTTCGTCGTCACCCCCGCACCCGCCGAGCCGCTCCCGCTCCCGGCCCAGGACGCCGCGGTCCCCCTCGGTGAGGCCCCGGACGCCGACCTGCTGGCCGGCGACGACGGGCCGGTCGCCCGGATCAACGTCCGGATGCCCGAGCAGCTCAAGGCCGCGATCGAGGAGGCCGCCGCCAAGGAGGGGCGCTCGGTCAACGCCTGGCTGGTCCGGGCGGCCGCCGCCGGCCTGCAGCGGCCCGACCGCGACCAGCGCGCGGAGCCGCGCACCACCGGCAGACGTGGCCAGCAGCACTTCACCGGCTGGGTGCGCTAGCGCCCGGCGTCCCTGACTTCTCCCTACGGCTCACCCACCCCCTGACCGGAGACAGCCATGCCCAGATTCGAGACCCCCGAACCGATCTCCGCCACGCTCGAGCTCGGCGTCGCCGACGTGCGGATCGTCGCGAGCGACCGCACCGACACCGTCGTCGAGGTCCGCCCGAGCGACCCCACCGACGAGTCCGACGTCAAGGCCGCGCAGAAGGTCCGCGTCGACCACTCCGCAGGCACGCTCCGGATCACCGGCCCGAAACTCCGCCCGTTCGACTGGTCCCGGCACCGGATCAAGTCCGTCGACGTGTCCGTCGAGCTCCCCGCCGGCTCGGCGGTGTCCGTCGAGATGCAGATGGGCGACGTCCGCTCCACCGGCCGGCTCGGGGAGTGCCGGCTCAAGACCTCCGCCGGGAACCTCACCGTCGAGCGGAGCGGCTCGTCCCGCCTGGAGACCTCCGCCGGATCCGTCACCGCCGACGCCGTCACCGGCGACGCCGAGATCTCCACCGGCTCCGGCACGATCCGGATCGGCGAGGTGGACGGCGCCGCCGTCGTCAAGAACTCCAACGGCGAGACCACGATCGACGCCGTCACCGGCGACGTCCGGGTCCGTGCCGCCAACGGCGACATCCGCGTCGAGCGCGCCGGCGGCGACGTCGACGCCAAGACGTCCAACGGCACCATCCGCCTGGGCGAGGTGGTCCGCGGCACGGTCGTGCTCGGCACGGCCATGGGGGACCTCGAGCTCGGGATCGCCGAGGGCACCGCCGCCTGGCTCGACGTGAACACGGGGTTCGGCCACGTGCGCAACCTGCTCGAGAGCGCCGAGCAGCCGGGCGAGGCCGACGAGACCGTCGAGGTCCGCGGCCGCACCTCCTACGGCGACATCATCGTCCGCCGCTCCTGACCCACCTGACCCGCACCTGACCTACTCGTGGAAGGGGAACCATGACCACCACTGGCTCCGGCCCGGCCATCACCGTGACCGGGCTCCGGAAGTCCTTCGGGGACGAGGTCGTGCTCGACGGCATCGACCTGCACGTGGAACGTGGCACCGTCTTCTCGCTGCTCGGCGCGAACGGCGCCGGCAAGACCACCACCGTCAAGATCCTCGCGACCCTGCTCACGGCGGACGCCGGCGAGGTCCGGGTCGACGGGCACGACGTCGCGCGCGAACCGGACGCCGTCCGCGCCGCGATCGGCGTCACCGGCCAGTTCTCGGCGTTGGACAAGCTGCTCACCGGCGAGGAGAACCTGCGCCTGATGTCGGACCTGCACCACCTCGACCGGGGCGACGGCCGGCAGCGCATCGCCGGGCTGCTCGAGCGGTTCGACCTCGCCGACGCCGCCGGGAAGCCGGCCGCCACCTACTCCGGCGGCATGCTCCGGCGGCTCGACCTCGCGATGACCCTCGTCGGCAGCCCGCGAGTGATCTTCCTCGACGAGCCCACCACCGGGCTCGACCCGCGCAGCCGGCGCGGCATGTGGCAGATCATCCGCGACCTCGTGGCCGGCGGCGTCACCGTCTTCCTCACCACGCAGTACCTCGAGGAGGCCGACGAGCTGGCCGACCGGATCGCGCTGCTCGACCACGGTCGGGTCGTCGCCGCGGGGACGCCGGAGGAGCTGAAGCGCCGGATCCCCGGCGGGCACGTCCGCCTGCGGTTCGCCGACGCGCAGCACCTCGACGCGGCCCTGCACGTGCTGGGCCAGGCCTCCCGCGACACCGACGCGCTCACCCTGACCGTGCCGAGCGACGGCAGCCTGCGGTCGCTGCGGACTCTGATCGGCCGGCTCGACGACCGCGGCGTCGAGGTCGACGAGCTGTCCGTGCGCACGCCCGACCTCGACGACGTCTTCCTCGCCCTCACCGGCGAGCCCACCCCCGAGAAGGTGATGCAGCCGTGAGCACCGCCGTCCCTGCCGGCCCGGCCGAGGCCGACCTCCGGTTCCACCCGCTCCGCGACTCGGCGACCATGCTGCGCCGCAACCTCAAGCGCATACTGCGGTACCCCTCGATGACGGTGAGCCTCGTCGGGATGCCCGTCGTCTTCCTGCTGCTGTTCGTCTACGTGTTCGGCGGCACGCTGGGAGCCGGCCTCGGCGGGGAGGTCCACGGGGGTGCCGCCGGGCGCGCGGCCTACGCGAACTACGTCGCGCCGGCGATCATCCTCATGACCGTCACCGCCACGGTGCAGGGCACCGCGATCTCCATCGCCATGGACATGACCGAGGGCATCGTCGCCCGGTTCCGCACGATGCACATCGCCCGCGTCTCGGTGCTCACCGGGCACGTCCTGGGCAGCATGATCCAGGCCCTGGTCAGCGTGGCGATCGTGATCGGGGTGGCGCTGCTCGTCGGCTTCCGGCCCAACGCGGGCCTCGTCGCCTGGCTCGGCGTCGCCGGTCTCGTCGCGGCGGTGGCCTTCGCGTTGGTCTGGCTGGCCGTCGCGCTCGGCCAGGTGAGCACCAGCGTCGAGACCGCGAGCAACCTGCCCATGCCGCTCGTCCTGCTGCCCTTCCTCAGCAGCGGGTTCGTGCCCACCGACTCCATGCCGGCCGGGCTGGCCTGGTTCGCCGAGCACCAGCCGTTCACGCCGATCATCGAGACCCTGCGCGGCCTGCTCATGGACGAGCCGATCGGGAACGACGGCTGGATCGCGCTCGCCTGGTGCGCCGTCCTCGCCCTGGCCGGGTACCTCTGGTCGAAGCGGCTGTTCAACCGGGAGGCCTGAACCGGCTCCGATGCGGCCGGTCCGCCGTGCGGGCCGGCCGCACGAACTACCCTCGCCGCTGTGGCGACCCTGACAGCAGCACGAGAGGCACCGCCCGCGGCGCGGCTGCGGCCGCTCGCGCCCGCGGCCGCCTTCCTCGCCGGTCAGGTCCTCGCCCTGCTGGCGACCTGGGCGGTCGCCGTGCCGTCGGGCTGGTCGATGTGGGCGCTGCTGCACCAGTGGGACGCCCGGCACTTCGAGGACGTCGCCCGGCGCGGCTACGACGGCGACGACTACGCGTTCTTCCCGGGGCTCCCGCTGCTCGTCCGGGGAGTCTCGACGGTAGTGCCGGCCGACGTCGCCGGCGTCCTCGTCTCCGTCACAGCGGGCGTGGTGCTCGCCTACGGCGTCGACCGGCTCACCCGCCAGCTCGGCGGCGACACGCTGATCCCGGTCTGGCTGGCCGGCGTGCTGCCGCTCTCGGTCGTGTTCCTCATGCCGTACGCGGAGGCGGTGTTCTGCGCGCTGGCGGTGTGGACGCTCGTCGCGCTCGGCCGCGACCGCCTCTTGCTCGCCGCCGGGCTCTGCGCGGCGGCGGGACTGGTCCGGCCGACGGCCGTCGCGCTCGTGCTCGCCGTCCTCGTCGCGGCCGCCGTCCGGCGGGACCGCTCGGCGCTCGTCGCCGCCGCGGTCGCACCGCTCGGCCTGCTCGGCTACCTCGGGTGGGTCGCCGTCCGCACCGGCAGCCCCACGGGGTGGGCGGAACAGGAGAGCCGGGGATGGCGGACGGCCTTCGACGGCGGCGCCTTCACCTGGGGCTGGCTGCGGACGATCGCCGCGCACGGCCCGTCCGGGGTCGACGTCGCGATCCTGGCCGCCGCGGTCGCGTGCGTCGCCACGGCCGTCGTCCTCGTGCGCCGGCGCCGTCCGGACGCCGCCGTCTACGTGGCCGGCGTCGTGGTCCTCGCGCTCGGCACGTCCGGCGTCTGGAACAGCAAGTACCGCCTGCTGCTGCCGGCGCTCGTCGTGGGCTGCGCCCTCGCCGGCCCGCCGCTCGCCCGGCTGCGGACGCCGGTGCGCCTCGTCGTGCTCGCCGCGGTGGCCGCCGTCGGCTGCTGCTACAGCGCGTACCTGCTCACCAGCTACCCCTACGCGCTCTAGCCCACCGCGGCCGGAAGGGTCCGCCACGCCCGGCCGTTAGTCTTGTCGCGGGTACGCCCGCTCGTACCCGACGCCTACCGATCTTGCGAGGGTCCCCCCGTGTTCTCGACGCTGTCCGACCGCCTCACCGCGACCTTCAAGTCCCTCCGCGGCAAGGGCCGGCTCTCGCCGTCGGACGTCGACGCCACCGTCCGCGAGATCCGCCGTGCCCTCCTGGACGCCGACGTCGCGCTGCCGGTGGTCCGCGAGTTCGCCGCGACCGTCCGGGAGCGCGCGCTCTCGGCCGAGGTCTCGCAGGCGCTGAACCCGGCGCAGCAGGTCGTCCAGATCGTCCACGACGAGCTCGTCCAGGTGCTCGGCGGCGAGACCCGCCGGCTCGCGCTCGCGAAGACCCCGCCGACCGTGATCCTGCTCGCGGGCCTGCAGGGTGCGGGCAAGACGACCCTCGCGGGCAAGCTCGGCCGCTGGCTCAACGAGCAGGGCCACACCCCCGTCCTCGTCGCGAGCGACCTGCAGCGGCCGAACGCCGTCGACCAGCTCAAGGTCGTCGGCGAGCGGGCCGGCGTCCCGGTCTTCGCGCCGCACCCCGGGACGTCGTCCACGGGGGCGACCGCGGCGGGGCCCGGCGACCCGGTCGCCGTCGCCAGGGACGGCCTGCGCCACGCCCGCGACAGGCAGTACGACGTCGTGATCGTCGACACCGCGGGCCGTCTCGGCGTGGACGCCGAGATGATGCAGCAGGCGGCGGACATCCGGGACGCCGTCCAGCCGGACGAGATCCTCTTCGTCCTCGACGCCATGATCGGCCAGGACGCCGTCACGACGGCGCGCGCCTTCGAGGACGGCGTCGGCTTCACCGGCGTCGTCCTCTCCAAGCTCGACGGCGACGCCCGCGGCGGCGCGGCGCTGTCCGTCGCCGGCGTGACCGGCCGCCCGATCATGTTCGCGAGCACGGGGGAGAAGCTCGAGGACTTCGAGCTCTTCCACCCCGACCGGATGGCCTCGCGGATCCTCGACATGGGTGACGTGCTCACCCTCATCGAGCAGGCCCAGCGCGCCTTCGACGCCGAGCAGGCCGAGGCGATGGCGGCCAAGTTCGCCGCCGACGAGGACTTCACGTTCGACGACTTTCTCCAGCAGATGGCGGCCCTGAAGAACATGGGCTCGCTGAAGAAGATGCTCGGCATGCTCCCCGGCATGGGGGAGCTCCGCGACCAGCTGGAGAACTTCGACGAGCGCGAGATGGACCGCGTCGAGGCGATCATCACGTCGATGACGCCGATGGAACGGCGCCGGCCGAGCATCCTCAACGGCTCCCGCAAGCTGCGCATCGCCAAGGGCTCCGGCGTCCAGGTCAGCGACGTCAACCAGCTCATCGAGCGGTTCGCCGAGGCGCAGAAGATGATGCGCCAGCTGCGCCGCGGCGGCGGCATGCCGGGGATGCCGGGCATGCCGGGGTTCGGCGGCGGCAAGAAGTCGAAGGGACGCACCGCGCCCCCGGCGCGCAAGGGGAAGGCGAAGTCGGGCAACCCCGCCAAGCGCGCTCAGCAGGAGCGCGAGGCGGCTCAGCGCGCCGCGGCGGGACCGGCGTCCGGCACCCCCGGCGGGGCCTTCGGCCTGGGGAACGGCGCCAAGGGAACCCCGGACCCGGCGAGCCTGGACCTGCCCCCCGGCTTCGAGAAGTTCCTCGGCCGCTGAGCAGCCCCGCCTCTCAGCGGCGTCCGCTAGCTTCGACCCATGCCCTCCGAGATGGCTGACGACGTCGTTCTCCACCTGCGCGGACGCGTCCTCCTGGGGCCCGACGAGGAGCGCCCCGAGGCCTGGGTCGTCGGCGGGCGCGTCACCTACGAGGCACCGCTCGGCCGCGTCGACGAGGCCCGGGACGTCGAGGGCTGGGTGCTCCCCGGTCTCGTCGACGCGCACTGCCACGTCGGCCTCGACGCGCACGGCCCGGTCGACGAGCGGACGCAGGAGCAGCAGGCGATCACGGACCGGAACGCCGGCACGCTCCTCATCAGGGACGCCGGATCCCCCGCCGACACCCGCTGGATCGACGACCGCGAGGACCTCCCGCGGATCGTCCGCGCCGGGCGCCACATCGCCCGCCCGAAGCGCTACATCCGCAACTTCGGCCACGAGATCGACCCGGGCGACCTCGCCGACGTCGTCCGCGCCGAGGCGCGCCGCGGCGACGGCTGGGTCAAGCTCGTCGGCGACTGGATCGACCGCGAGATCGGCGACCTCGCGCCCTGCTGGCCGGTCGACGCGCTCCGAGAGGCCATGAAGGCCGCCCACGAGGAGGGCGCCCGGGTGACGGCGCACTGCTTCGGCGAGGATTGCCTGCCCGACCTGCTCGAGGCCGGCATCGACTGCATCGAGCACGGCACCGGCCTCACCGACGAGACACGCGCGGTCGCCGCCGCCCGCGGCGTCCCGATCGTGCCCACGCTGATCAACACCGCGAACTTCCCGGCCTACGCGGCGGCGGGGGAGGAACGCTTCCCCGTCTACGCCGCGCACATCCGGCGGCTGCACGAGCACCGGTACGCCACCGTCGCCGACGCCTACGACGCCGGCGTCCCGGTCTTCGTCGGCACGGACGCCGGCGGATCCTTGGCCCACGGGCTCGTGGCCCAGGAGGTCGCCGAGCTCGTCCGCGCCGGGCTGCCGCCGACGTCCGCGCTCGACGCCGCCTGCTGGGGCGCGCGCTCCTGGCTCGGCCGCCCCGGTCTGGAGGAGGGCGCTCCCGCCGACCTCGTCGTCTACCCCGCCGACCCGCGCGCCGAGGTCGGCGTCCTCGCGCACCCCGCCCTCGTCGTGCTGCGGGGGAGGCCCGTCGGATGATGTCGTGGTGAGCGCCGGCGTCCGCGAGGAGCTCCCCGACCGGGTCGACCCCACCCCCCGAGCGTCCGGCACCGCGGGCGGGGGACGCAGGCGCGGACTGCTCGAGGCGCTGCTCGTGCTCCTCGCCGCCGTCGTCGTGGTCTACGAGAACGACCCCGACCAGCTCGCCGACGTCGGCCGGACCGTCGCCGGGAACCTCGGCGACCCGCTCTACTTCGCCTGGCAGCTGTCATGGGTGGCGCACGCCGTCGCCGACCACGTGCCCGACTTCTGGACGACGAACGCCTTCCTGCGGACGCCGGGCAACCTCGCCTTCACCGACACGATCCTGGGCTACCTGCCGATCAGCCTGCTCACGGGTCCGGGTCAGGCGGGCGCGCTGGCGGCACTCACCCTCGCCGGCTTCGTAGCGAACGTCCTCGCCCTCTGCGGCGGCTACGCGCTCGCCCGCGCGCTCGGCGCCGGCGTGCTCGGGTCGGCGCTCGCGGGCATCGGCGTCGGGCTCGCCCCCTGGCGGATCGAGCAGGCCATCCACCTCAACGTCGTCTCGACCGGGGGCATCGCGTTCACGCTCGCGCTGCTGGCCTACGGGCACGGCTGGTCGCTGCGGCACGGATGGCGGCCCGACCGGACGCACCCCTGGGCGGTGGGCACCGGCTGGGCGGTCGCCTGCTGGCAGCTCACCCTGGGCTTCGCGATC
>DASQJO010000075.1:0-3170 GCA_035630955.1 Kineosporiaceae bacterium | reverse complement strand
GGCAACGGCGGGTCGGAGCGGGGCACGTGACGAGCCTGGTGACGCCGATGACGTACGTCCACGCGTTCTCCGCGAAGCTGTGGATCGCGGGACGAGGCGCCTCCGAGGCTGTGGACGACGGCGATGCATGCCGTCGCACCGCTTCTCACCCTGACAGGGCAGCAGGAAGCGGAGCGAACGCGTGCAATGCGACGCACGACCGGAGCGAACGCGTGCAGGGCAACCGGGCAGCGCCGGGGAGCCGGCCGGGACCGCGTAACCTGGATCGACGTGGCCACCGACTTCCCCACCCAGTTGCGCGAGCTGCGCACCAAGCTCGACTCCGTGCTCGAGGTGAGCGACGTCCCGGGTCTGGAGAAGCAGGTCGCCGAGCTGTCCGACCAGGCGGCGGCACCGGACCTCTGGGACGACCCGGACCGCGCGCAGGGGGTCACGAGCAAGCTCTCCCACGTGCAGGCCGAGCTCGAGCGGCTCTCCCGCGCCCGGCAGCGGCTGGACGACCTCGAGGTCCTCGTCGAGCTCGCCGAGTCCGAGGACGACGCCGAGACCCTGGCCGAGGCCGAGCGCGAGCTGGCCACCCTGACCCAGACGCTGGCGGAGCTCGAGGTCCGGACCCTGCTCTCCGGGGAGTACGACGACCGCGAGGCGCTGGTCACGATCCGGTCGGAGGCCGGCGGCGTCGACGCCGCCGACTTCGCCGAGATGCTCCTGCGCATGTACCTGCGCTGGTCCGAGCGTCACGGGTACAAGACCGAGGTCTACGACACCTCCTACGCGGAGGAGGCGGGAATCAAGTCGGCGACCTTCAAGGTCGACGCGCCGTACGCCTACGGGACGCTGTCCGTCGAGCAGGGCACGCACCGGCTCGTCCGGATCAGCCCGTTCGACAACCAGGGCCGGCGGCAGACGAGCTTCGCCGGCGTCGAGGTGCTGCCCGTCGTCGCGGAGACCGACCACATCGAGATCCCGGAGAACGACATCCGGGTCGACGTCTACCGCTCGTCCGGTCCGGGCGGCCAGAGCGTCAACACGACGGACTCCGCGGTCCGGCTCACGCACATCCCGACCGGCATCGTCGTCACCTGCCAGAACGAGAAGTCGCAGCTGCAGAACAAGGCCGCCGCGATGCGGGTGCTCCAGGCGAAGCTGCTGGAGCGCGCCCGCCAGGAGCGGCAGGCCGAGCTCGACGCACTCAAGGGCGACGGTGGCTCGAGCTGGGGCAACCAGATGCGCTCGTACGTGCTGCACCCGTACCAGATGGTCAAGGACCTGCGGACGGAGTACGAGACGGGCAACCCCAACGCCGTGTTCGACGGCGAGATCGACGAGTTCCTCGAGTCCGGCATCCGCTGGCGCCGCGGTGGCGAGAAGGCCGGCGCCTGACCGGCCCTCCCGCCGCTCCGCGCGTCAGGAGAGGCCCGCGTCCACGAGCAGACGGGCGGTGAGCGCCTCGGCGTCCCCGTCGTCGAAGTCGAGCCCGCGCCCGGCGAACCACCGCGTCATCGTCGTCACGTCGCGGGCGAGGAACGCCGGCCCCTGCGGGTTGGCGACGACGTCCACGACCTGCGGCAGGTCGATGAGCACGAGCTCGCCGTTCTGCACGAGCACGTTGTACGGCGACAGGTCGCCGTGGGCGAGCCCGGACCGCGCCATCACGGTCAGGGCGTCGACCGTCTGCCGCCAGAACGCGCGCAGCTCGTCGGCGTCCGGCCGCACCTGGGCCAGCCGCGGCGCGGCCGTCCCGTCCGGCTCGCCGACGAACTCCAGCAGCAGCTCGGTGCCGAGCATCTGCACCGGATACGGAACGCGGACGCCGCCCTCGGCGCGCCCCAGCTCCCACAGCCGGGCGAGCGCGGCGAACTCCGCCGCCGCCCACTGGACGGCGATGATGTCGCGGCCGAACGCCGTCCGGTTCGCCATCGCGCGGGTCTCGCGCGACCGCCGCACGCGCCGGCCCTCGAGGTAGCCGGCGTCCCGGTGGAACAGCCGGTGCTCGTTCGAGCGGTACCGCTTCGCGGCCAGCAGCGTCGAGGCGGCGCCCGGCACGGCGCGCTCGAGCAGGTGGACGTCGGCCTCCTTGCCGGTCTTGAGGACGCCGAGGTCGGTGTCGACGGCGCCGAGGTCGGTGATCACCCACTCGGGGAACGGCTCGGGGCCGTGCACCGCCTGGAGCCAGGTGCTCCAGTTCGGCTCCTCGAAGGCGGGGACGAACGGGTCCTCCCGCTCCAGATCGGCAGGAGGCTTGCGACGGCGGGGCCGTCGTGGCGAGATCAGGTCTTCCGGGTCGAGATCAGCAGAACGCAAGGGGAGGGTCCTTCGGTCGGAGAGACGGTGGCGGGCGGCCGCGCGGCTCGGGTGAGCTCGCGCGCGGCGGCACGGGCGACGTGCGCCATGTCGCCACCTCCTCTCCGACTGCCCGCGGCAGCGTAGGCGTCGCGCCGGCGGGGTCCCCGAGCCGCAAGGCGGCCGTCCGGGAACGGCTCCAGCGTGCCGAGCCCCGGCCTGGGGAGGCAACGGGTTTTCCACCGCGGGGATGCGTGGCGGTGGTCATGACGCCTCCGCCGACTGCCTAGACTCTCCGATGGCCGCGGGCCCCACCGGCCTGCCGCGGGGGCGGCCGTCGCCCCGGGCGCCGTACCGGCCGCCCCGCCGATCTGTCGAGGACGAAACGCCCGTGATCCGGTTCGAGAACGTCACCAAGGTCTACTCCGGGACCTCCCGTCCCGCGGTCGACAACATGAGCCTCGAGATCGTCAAGGGCGAGTTCGTGTTCCTCGTCGGCGCCTCCGGATCGGGCAAGTCGACGTTCCTGCGCCTCGTCCTGCGCGAGGAGCGGGCGACGCGGGGCGTCGTCCACGTCGCCGGCAAGGACGTCGGGCGGCTGGCGAACTGGAAGGTCCCGCAGCTGCGCCGCCAGATCGGCGTCGTCTTCCAGGACTTCCGGCTGCTGCCGAACAAGACGGTGTTCGAGAACGTCGCGTTCGCGCTGCAGGTCATCGGCAAGCCGCGGCACGCGATCGCGCACACCGTGCCTGAGGTGCTCGACCTCGTCGGCCTGGCGGGCAAGGAGCGGCGCTTCCCGCACGAGCTGTCCGGCGGCGAGCAGCAGCGGGTCGCGATCGCGCGCGCGTTCGTGAACCGCCCGGCGATCCTGCTGGCCGACGAGCCGA
>DASQJO010000074.1:0-3119 GCA_035630955.1 Kineosporiaceae bacterium | reverse complement strand
CTGGGCCAGCACCGCGACCGCGGCCACGACGACGGCGACCACTCCGAGCCATGGGTGCCGGGCGCGAACCGAGACGTCGGGCGCCGTCCCCGGGTGCACCGGCGACGGGGCGGCGCGGAGGCCGGCGCGACCGGGTGGCGGGGTCACAGCCGCGGAGTCTAGGTCCGCTCCCGCACCGCGGCCCGTCCTGGCGCTCACGGGGCCACCGGCGTCGTCAGCGGGGAGCGGCCCTCGAAGGTCCCGGTCACCGCGAGCACCTCGAAGCGGGCGAAGAGCTCCTCGGCGTACCAGCGCTCCTGCGCGGTGCGCGCCATCACCTCGACGTGTGCCGCACGGCGGTGCGCGAACTCCACCAGCGGCGCGGAGCCCTCCCAGAGGCTGAAGGTGCCCTGCAGCCCGATAGGGGCCTCACCGACGCCGACCGCGAGCCGCAGACCCGGCACCGTGTGGAGGTCCCGCGACACAGGCGGCACGGAGCGCCAGAAGGCCCGGCTCCGGGTCGCCCTGATGCGGGCGCGGGTCAGGGCGGCGACCGGGCCGTCGACCCTGCGTGGCACCGGATCGCCGAACGGCTCTCGGCGCGACCACCGGCCCCGGCTCGTGATCGGCCGGAGCGTGACGTCGAGCCGTTCCCGGGCGATCCGGTCCCAGCCGCGGGACGTCGGGCCCGAGGCGAACCGCGCTGCCGCGTCCTCGTCGTCCCAGACCGTCAGCAGCCCCCAGTGCAGCGGATCGGCGTCGCGCACCGTGAACGTCCGGCCGTCCCCGGTGCCCAGCAGCTTGGCGAACCGCAGTCCCGGCGTCCGCCACAGGTGGAGCCGGTCGAGCGCCATCCGCAGCGCCGCCGTCGGGACGGCGACCGGCGGCACCCCCCAGAGCGTGAGCGTGACCAGCGGCGGTGTCTCTCGCGGGTCGTTCACGCCGCCTCCGACTGCGCGGCGCGCACCGTCTCGCCGATCAGCTCCACGGTGCGGGCCGGGGCGTCCCACATCGGCGCGTGACCGCACCTCGGGAGGACGACCCAGCGGGCGCCGGGCGGAGCCGTCTCACGCCGCTGGTTGTCCGGGGCGGGCAGGATCGGGTCGGTGTCGCCGAAGACGATCGTCGCGGGGACCGTGACCTCGGCGCCGCGGTCGAAGGTGATCCGGTGGGTGGCCGCGATCATCGCCTCGTACGCGGTGCTCGTGCGCAGGGCGTGCCCGACGCCGCGCGCCAGGCCCGGGTCGAGCGCGGCGGGGTCGACGCTGCCCGAGGCGAAGGTGACCCGCCGGACGGCGGTGTTCTCCGCCAGCCGCTCGCCCAGGGGTCCGGCGGCCCGCGCGAGGAGCCGGTTGACCCGCAGCAGGCGGCTGGGCTCCCCGGGCTCCAGGCGGAGCCCGGCGGGGGCGAGCCCGGTCACGCTCGCGGCGGCACCGGCCGCGGCCAGCTCGAGGGCGATCCAGCCGCCGAGGGAATTGCCCACGACGTGTGGCCGGTCGACGCCGACGTCCGCCAGCACCCGCGCCAGCTCGCCGGCGAGCGCCGGGCACCCGGGGTCCGCAGCGGCCGGCAGCGGGGCCGAGGCCCCGTGCCCCGGCAGGTCGACGGCGACCACGTCGTAGCGCGCAGCGAGCGGCGCGAGCACGGGCGCCCAGACGATCCTCGCCGCGCCCACCCCGTGCACGAGCACGAGCGTCGGCGCGTCCCCGGGGGCCCGCCCGGTGCGGGTCACCGCCCAGCCGCGGGGCTTCGCCGCCGGCGGCCCGGAGAGGAGCGCGAGCTCCGCGTGCAGGCTCATCGAGGTCTCACGCGACCTCGGCCGCCCGGCCCCCGGTGATCCGGAGCAGCTCGTCGAACGTCGTCGGGAAGACCGTGCGGGCATGGCCCGCGGCTGCCCACACCTGCTCGTGCCGCGCGAGGTCGACGTCGACGAGGGTCTCGATCGGCCCGGCGTGGCCGACGGGTGCGACGCCGCCGATCGCGAAGCCCGTGGTGCCGCGGACGAAGTCCGGGTCGGCGCGGTCGAGTCGCTCGACGCCGAGGAGCGCGGCGACCTTGGCGGTGTCCACGCGGTGCGCGCCCGAGGTGAGGACCAGCAGCGGACGCCGGCCCTCGGGCGCCGCCTCGTCGGGGACGGCGAAGACCAGGGAGTTCGCGATCTGGGCGACGGTCACGCCGAGCTGCTCGGCGGCGGCGGCCGCGGTGCGGGCGTGGTCGTCGAGGACGACGACGGCACCGGCGTCCGCCCCCGCCGCCGCGAGCGCCGCGCGGACGCGGACCACCGAGGGGTGCTCGGCCACACCGGACGACGTGGAGGACTGCGACATGACGGCAGGCTAGGGCCGGGCGCCGACAGACCGCGCGCCGGAGATCTGCGAGGCACGCCCTAGGCTGCCGGGGTGCCGGTCGACGCGGAGCCGCCCGCCCTCGCGCCCGACGAGACGTTCGAGGGCGCGGCCTGGTCCGGCGGTGCGCTCGAGGGCGTGGACGCCGAGGACGCGACGTTCCTGGAGTGCACGTTCGCGGACCTGACGATCGCCGAGGGCACGTGGGAGCGGACGTCGTGGCGCGGCGGCGGCCTCACCGGGGTGCGGGTGCTCGGCGGACGGTTCGCCCGGTCCCGCTGGCGGGGCGTGCGTCTCGAGCGGACGGCGCTCTCGGGATGCGAGCTGCTCTCCGCCCACCTGCGCGACGTGCGGGTCGAGGCGGGCATGCTCGACGCGGTCAACCTGCGCGGCGCCACGCTGCAGGACGTGACGTTCTCGGACTGCGTGCTGCGGGACGTCGACCTCGGCGGCGCCAAGCTCTCGGACGTGAGCTTCGCCGGCTGCCGGATCGAGCGGCTCGACCTCTCGAAGGCGACGCTGGCGCGGGTCGACCTGCGCGGCGCGACGTTCACCCTGGCGCGCGGGTACGACCGGCTCGGCGGCGCGATCCTCGACGTCGGTCAGGTGCTCGAGCTGGCGCCGGCGCTGGCCGCGCAGCTCGGGATCGACGTCCGCCACCCCCAGCCCTGACCCGTGATCATGCAAACCGGTCCGATCATGCAAACCGGTCCGATCATGTAGGACGGCGGCGGATGGGCCGTTCGCGGGGGTGCCCTCGGGCGTCCTGACGGTCGTCCACACGGGGGCCGCGCA
>DASQJO010000073.1:0-5426 GCA_035630955.1 Kineosporiaceae bacterium | reverse complement strand
TTGCGGTCGTCCAGCCACTGGACGTAGTCCGACGGCCCGATGTGCACATTCCGCGCACCGAGGTTCGTCCCGATGTTGCTGGTGACCGCCTGCGTCTTGGAGATCTTCTTCGACTCGAGGCGGTCGCGCTCGAGCATGTTCTTGAAGTCCATGTTGCCGCCGACGTTGAGCTGGTAGGTGCGGTCCAGCACCACACCGCGGTCCTCGAAGAGGCGGGCCAACAGGCGGTGGACGATGGTGGCGCCGACCTGGCTCTTGATGTCGTCGCCCACGATGGGGATGCCGGCGTCCGTGAACTTCTTCGCCCACACCGGGTCGCTGGCGATGAACACCGGCAGGGCGTTGACGAACGCGACGCCGGCGTCGATCGCGCACTGCGCGTAGAACTTGTCGGCGTCCTCGGACCCCACCGGCAGATAGGAGACGAGGACGTCGACCCGGGCGTCCTTGAGGACCTGGACGACGTCCGCGGGCTCCTCGTCGGACTCGGTGATCGTCTCGCGGTAGTACTTGCCGAGGCCGTCGAGGGTGTGGCCGCGCTGCACCGTGACGCCGAGCGGCGGCACGTCGGCGATCTTGATCGTGTTGTTCTCGCTGGCCTTGATCGCGTCCGCGAGGTCGAAGCCGACCTTCTTGGCGTCCACGTCGAACGCGGCGACGAACTCGACGTCCCGCACGTGGTAGTCGCCGAACTGGACGTGCATGAGCCCGGGCACGGTGCTCGAGGGGTCGGCGTCCCGGTAGTAGTGCACCCCCTGCACCAGGGACGCGGCGCAGTTCCCGACGCCGACGATGGCTACGCGTACCGAACTCATTCTGTGCTCCTTTGTCGAGGGGATGGCTCGGCCTTCCTGTCCGTGGGGGCCGTGGCAGCGGAACGGGGACGATCCGGGTCGTCCAGGTGGGTCATGTTGCTGGCGCGCTCGGTGTCGATGAGCTCGGTCAGCCAGCGCACCTCGCGCTCGACCGACTCCAGGCCGTGCCTCTGCAGCTCGAGCGTGTAGCTGTCGAGGCGCTCGCGGGTCCGGGCCATCGAGCGCCGGACGCCGTCCAGACGTTCCTGCAGGCGAGAGCGGCGACCCTCGAGGATCTGCAGCCGGGTGGCGGCGTCCGTGCGGGAGAAGAAGGCGAAGTGGACGTCGAACGTCCCGTCCTCCCAGGCGGCGGGCCCGGGCTCGCGGACGAGCGAGTTGAAGCGCTCCTTGCCCTCCGCGGTCAGTTCGTACACGATCCGCGCGCGCTTGCCGGCGAGCGGCGGCGCCGGTCCGTCGAGCTGACCGGCCTCGCGGATGAGCCCCTCGGCGAGCAGGGACTTCAGTGCGGGGTACAGGGTCCCGTAGGACAGCGCCCGGAAGGCGCCGAGCAGGGCGTTGAGCCGCTTGCGCAGCTCGTAGCCGTGCACCGGGCTGTCCTGCAGGAGCCCGAGGATGGCGAGCTCGAGTACGTCGCCTCGACGGCTCACGGCTCACCTCCGGGTGTGCGGTACGTCTCGTCCTTCGCCGGGAACGTCTCGGCGAGCTGCATCGTGTTGATGTATCGGTACGATACATCCTGACGATAGGCAGGAGCGCCGGCAGCGGCAAGGCGAGCCCCGTCCTCTCCCCGGCCGACCCCCCGGCTGACCGTGCGGACGAGGGTGGACGGGCCCGAAGGCACAGCGAGGGACCTCATACTGGGTCGGGCGAACCGCCCGAGGAGGGCGTCGCCGGGCCTGCAGGGCCCCCGTGGAGGAGCCCAGAGGTCGCGAGGACGCGCCCGCAGAACACCCCACACAACCAGCCGCATAACACCCGCAGAACACTCGGAACGCACCGACGAGGAGACGAGGACCGTGGTACGTCCCACCGACGCCTACGGGGACCAGCTCTCCCTCGGGCCGCGCCACGGCGCCGAGGCCGGTACGGGTCAGCGGGCGCTCGAGGCCTACCTCGAGCACGACCGCGGCGCTCCACCGCCCCCGCCGCGCAAGCGCCGCTTCCTCGACTACCCCCGGGCCGGCCGGCGCGGCTTCACGCGGTGGATCCCGTCGTGGCGGGTGTTCGTCTCCGTCTTCCTGCTCGGCGTCGCCGTGCTCACCGGCATCTTCCTCGTCCTGTACACCCGGACCGAGCTGCCCAGCCAGACCAACGCCGACGCCCTGTTCCAGACCACGATCGTGTACGACGCCAACGGCAAGGAACTGGGACGGTTCGAGGCGCAGAACCGGATCTGGACGCCGCTGAACAAGATCCCCAAGACCGTGCAGGACGCCGTGCTCTCGGCGGAGGACCGCACGTTCTACACCAACCAGGGGATCTCGGTGACGTCGGTGTTCCGCGCCGCCCTCAACAACGTGCGCGGCGGGGCGACCCAGGGCGGGTCGACGATCACGCAGCAGTACGTCAAGAACGCGTACTCGAGCGTCAACGACCGCTCCTACAGCCGCAAGCTCAACGAGTTCTTCGTCTCCCTCAAGGCGGCGCGCGAGCTCAACAAGGACCAGATCCTCGAGAACTACCTCAACATCATCTACTTCGGCCGCGGCTGCTACGGCGTCGAGGCGGCCTCGCAGTGCTACTTCCACAAGTCGGTCGGCAAGCTCACGCCGAGCGAGGCGGCCTACCTCGCCGGGATCATCAACGGCCCCGAGCTGTACGACTCCGGGACGGCGTATTACAAGGCGGCCGCCAGGGCGCGGTGGAACTACGTCCTCGACGGCATGGTGACGGAGGGGTGGCTGACCCCCCAGGTCCGGCAGGCCGCGAAGTTCCCGAAGATCGCCCCGAAGTCCCAGGCGGAGGTGACCACGTCGCGGTTCGGCAGCCAGCAGCGCTACGTCATGGACATGGTCGCCGCCGAGGCCGACGAGATGGGCATCAGCGCCGCGGACCTGCAGCGCAACGGCTACCGCATCTACACGACCTTCCGCCCCGACCTCGTCAGGGACGCCGTCTCGACGGTCAACGACGTCCTCGGCCCGCGCAAGAAGTGGCCCTCGCGCACCCAGGTCGCGATCGCCACGATCGACGTCAAGACCGGCGCCGTCGTCTCCATCTACGGCGGTGACGGCAAGCGCGCCCAGAACGCCGTGACGCAGGACATCGCGCAGGCGGGGTCGACGTTCAAGCCGTTCGGCCTGATCGCGGGTCTGGAGGGCCGGCGCGACAAGGGTGACTGCAGCCCGAAGGCGCCGGACGACACCAGCCTCAGCCTGCGGAGCAGGTTCGACGGCAGCAGCCCGCAGCGGTTCGGCGGCTTCAAGGTCTCGAACTTCGACCGCGAGCAGTTCGGGAACATCGACCTCGTCGAGGCGACGGCCCACTCGGTGAACACGGTCTTCGTGGCCCTCAACGAGGAGGTCGGCCCGCAGCACACCGAGGACGTCGCGATCTGCGCCGGCTACCCGCCGAGGACCAACGGGCTCTCGGCCGTGCAGTCGAACGTGCTGGGCACGAGCTCGCCGCACCCCATCGACGTCGCCCGGGCGTTCGCGACCATCGCCGGCCAGGGTGTGCGGCGCGACACCTTCGTCATCACGAAGATCGTCAACGCGCAGAACGGCGCCGTCATCAAGCAGCACAACGCGAGCACCGGCCAGAAGCAGGTGTTCGACCCCGGCGTGATCGCGGACACCACGTACGCGATGCAGCAGGTCGTCAAGCGCGGTACGGCCACCACCGTCAGCCGGCTGGGCCGTCCGGTGGCGGGCAAGACGGGCACGACGACGGACAACAAGGCCGCCTGGTTCGCGGGCTTCACCCCGCAGTACGCCACGGTCGTGGCGATGTACCGGCAGGCCAAGGACGGTGCCCCGATCTCGCTGCAGTCGTGGGCCGGAGCCGGCAGCGAGGTCACGGGCGGCACCCTGCCCGCCCGGGTCTGGACGTCGTACATGCACGACGTGCTCGACGGACTGCCGGTGGCCGACTTCCCCGAGCCCACCTACGGCGGCCAGGACGCGGGCGAGACGGCCACCCAGACCGAGACGACGACCTCGGCCCCCACGACGAGCACGACCACGCGCGCTCCCGAGCCGACGCCGACGCCGACCGGAACGGGGCAGCCGAGCCCGACGCCGACCTTCACGCCGGAGCCGACGCCGACGTTCTCGCCGTCGCCCACGCGGACCCGGCCCGGCAGGCCCTCACCGGGGCCCATACCCTCGCCGACGAACTGACCCAGAGCGGTCGCGTGGACGACGACGAGGAGTTCCGGATGACCGGGTTCACGAGGGCGCCTCTCCCCGCGGACGGTGCCGCGGTGGATCCGGCCGTCGCCTCGCCGTCCCGCGAGGACCCCGTCGTCCGGGTCGCCAGCGCCGTCGCGGGCGGCCCGGCCGGACGCCGGATCGCCCCGGTGCGGCTGTTCTGGAGCGCGGCGACCGTGCTCGTCCTGCTCGCGGTCGCGGTGCTCGGCGCCGGCTTCGTGCAGAAGCAGCACTGCCGGGCGTCCGGCTGGTCGTCGCCGGACATGTTCTGGCACGAGTGCTACACCGACATCCCCGTCCTGTACTCCAGCGCGCACCTCGCGGGCAGCGGGCCGCTGGAGGCCGTCCGCAGCCCGGACCTCGGCCAGCCGCCGGTCGTCGCGGTCGCGATGTGGGCGGTGTCCCGGCTCGTCGGCACCGGACAGGGTGCGCAGGCGCCCCGCGCGTTCCTCGACCTGTCCACCGTGCTGCTGGCGATCGCCCTCGTCGTCGCGGTGAGCGCGGCCGTGATCGCCGTCGGCCGGCGACGGTCCTGGGACGCCGCGCACCTGGCGCTCTCGCCCGTGCTCGTCACGGCCGGGCTGCTCTCGTACGCGCTGCTCGGCGTCGCCCTCGCGACGCTGGCCGTGCTCGCGTGGTCGCGCTCGCGTCAGCTCGCGGCGGGCCTGCTGCTCGGGGCGGCCGTGCTCGCAACCCCGGTGGTGGCGATCGTCGTGGTGGCGGTGCTCGCGCTCGGCCTGCGCGCCGGGCGACTGCGGCCGGCGCTCGTCCTGACGGCGACCACCGGGGCGGTCTGGCTGGGCGTCCGCCTGCTCGCGTTCCCCAACGCCGACGGTGGCCTCGCGGACGCCTGGGCGGGCTGGCGTGACGCGTCCCCGGGATACGGGTCGCTCTGGCTGATCCCCTCGCTCGTCGAGCAGGGCCGGCCCCCGCGTGCCGTGGCGTGGCCGCCCCTGCACGCCTTCAGCGGCTCCGCCGCCACCACCGGCGTCCTGCTCGGCCTGGCCCTGGTGGTGATCGGCACCCTGGTGCTCGCGCTGGCTCCCCGCCGGCGTCCCCGGCTCGCGCACGTGGCCCTGTTCGCGGTGGCCGCCACGCTGATCGTGCTGAAGTCGCTGCCCGTGCAGTCGTCGCTGCTCCTGCTGCCGTTCATCGCGTTCGCCGGGCTCCGCTGGCGCGACCACCTGATCTGGGCCACGACCGAGCTCGCCTACTTCGTCGGCGTCTGGCTCTACATCGC
>DASQJO010000072.1:0-4257 GCA_035630955.1 Kineosporiaceae bacterium | reverse complement strand
CTGGCTCGAGGGCTATCTCGTCACGGGCCGGCACGGCTTCTTCAGCTGCTACGAGGCCTTCATCCACATCGTCGACTCGATGTTCAACCAGCACGCCAAGTGGCTGCGGACCACCCGCCGGCTCGCCTGGCGGCAGCCCATCGCGTCGCTCAACTACCTGCTGACCTCGCACGTGTGGCGGCAGGACCACAACGGCTTCAGCCACCAGGACCCCGGCTTCATCGACCACGTCGTCAACAAGAAGGCCGAGGTCATCCGGGTCTACCTGCCGCCGGACGCGAACACGCTGCTGTCGGTGGCGGACCACTGCCTGCGCAGCAGGGACTACGTCAACGTCATCGTCGCGGGCAAGCAGCCGGCGCTGCAGTACCTCGGGATGGACGAGGCGATCATCCACTGCACCAAGGGCATCGGGATCTGGGAGTGGGCGAGCACCGATCGCGGCGAGACCCCGGACGTCGTCTTCGGGTGCGCCGGTGACGTGCCGACCATGGAGGCGCTGGCGGCGGTCGACATCCTGCTCGGCTTCTTCCCGGACCTGAAGGTCCGGTTCGTCAACGTCGTCGACCTCATGCGCCTGCAGGACGCGCGGGAGCACCCGCACGGTCTGACGGACGTCGAGTTCGACGCGCTGTTCACCGAGGACCGGCCGGTCATCTTCGCCTACCACGGCTACCCCTGGCTGATCCACCGCCTCACCTACCGCCGGACCAACCACGGCAACCTGCACGTCCGGGGCTACAAGGAGGAGGGGACGACGACCACGCCCTTCGACATGGCCGTGATCAACGAGATCGACCGGTTCCACCTGGCCATGGACGCGATCGACCGGATGCCGGAGCTCGGCGACCGCGCCGCCCACTACCGCCAGCAGCTGCAGGACCAGCTGATCAAGCACAAGATCTACGTCCGCGAGAACGGCGAGGACCTGCCCGAGGTCCGCGACTGGCACTGGACCCGCGGGGGCGGCACGGCCTGAGCAGTCAGGAGGGGGAAGTCAGGCGGCGGCGACGGGGACGAGCAGGAGCATCAGCAGGTACGCGGCCGGCGCGGTGGGCAGGAGCGAGTCGAGCCGGTCCATGATCCCGCCGTGGCCGGGCAGCAGCGAGCCCATGTCCTTGATGCCGAGGTCGCGCTTGATGAGCGACTCGGAGAGGTCTCCGATGGTGGCGGTGACGGCGGCCGCGGCACCGACGGCGAGCCCCGCGAACACCGAGCCGTGCAGCAGGTAGTGCACCGTGACGGCGCCGACGACCATGCAGAGAGCGACCGACCCGGCCATGCCCTCCCACGACTTCTTGGGACTGATCGTGGGCGCCATCGGGTGCCGGCCGGCCAGGACGCCGGTGGCGTAGCCGCCGATGTCGTTGCTCACGGTCACCGCGATGAAGGTGAGGACGCGCAGAGCGCCGTCGGGCATCGCCAGCATGAGCATCGCGAACCCGGCGAGGAACGGCACGTAGGCGGCCACGAACACGGACGCCGCGACGTCGCGGGTCGCCCCCTCGTGGCCGTCGATGATCCGCCAGAGCAGGACGCCGAAGGCCGTCAGCGCGAACGAGACGAGCAGACCGTCCTCGCCCGCGACGAACGCGGACACGAGCATGCCGAGGGCGCCGACGCCGAGCGGGACGACCGGCACCTCGATCCGCTTCGACCGCAGCGCGCCCGCGAGCTCCCAGAGCGCCACGATGATCGCGGCGGCGATGACGAGGACGAACGCCTCCTTGCGGACGAGCAGCGACGCGATCACCGCCCCGGCGAGCCCGACGCCGACGGCGATGGCCGCGGGGAGATTGCGGCCGGCGCGGCCCGGGGAGGCGGAGGGCACGGGGGCGAGCGTCACCGGGGGCGTCTCCCCCGTCTGACCGGTGCGGACGGAGCGCCGGGTCGGCGTGGCCGTGCGCGGGCCGTCCGCGGCGGGCCCGCCGGGTGCGCCGCCGCCACCCGCGAGCGGCCGCACGGGACGGGTCTCGGCGGTCTCGTCGCGCGCCGCCCTCGGCGTGCTCGTCGTCTCGTCGCCGGCGACGGCGCCGCTCAGGGCCGTCTCGGCGTTCCGGGCCGATCGCCGGGGTGAGGGCGTCTCGCCCTGGCCGCTCGCCACGGCCCCGTGGGACCGGACCGGGGTGATGGTCCGCGTTGCGTCGTCGTCGTCGGTGCCGACGGCGCGCAGCGGGGTCCGCGCTGCGGACCGGCCGCGGAGACGGCCGGCGTCCGGACGGCGCGAACCGCGCGCGGCGCGGCCGAGGCCGGCGACGACGTCAAGGCCCCCACTCGCAGCCGCGCCCGAAGCTCCCGCTGCACCCGCACCGCCTGCGGCAGCGTCCGCGAGCGCGCCGCTCGCCGAGGCCGCGGCGCCGGGCAGCGCCGGAGAGATCGAGGGCAGGGAGAGCCCGCCGCTGCCCAGGGTCCCCGTCGCCGGTCCGGACACCGAGGGGAGGCCGGCGAGCCCGGTCAGGCCGACGGGGGGCGTCGCGGCCCCGGCCGGGGTTCGTCGCCCCCGGGCCGGCGTCGCCGTCCCGGACGCCGTCGGCGTGGAGCTCGCGGCGCTCGTCGACGCGGAGCGGCTCGGGGCGACGTCGGTGACGGCGGGATCGGCGTCCATCACCTCGCCGGTGGGGCCCAGGGCGGGGAACCGGGTGGGCGGGCTCGAGAGACGGCGGCGACGAACAGGTGCGCCGCCCCGGACGGCGGCGGGAGCAGAGGCCGGCGGTGGGGCCGACGGGGGCGCCGCCGGGGTGGCGGGCACGACGCGCAGGTCGGTCTCGGGAGCGGCGCCCGCGGCCGACGTCGTCGGCAGGTAGAGGGTGCCGGTCGCGGCCTCAGAGGAGGGCGCGGTCCGTGCGCGACGCCGCGTGAGCGGCGCGGAAGCCGACACCTGCTCCCCCGGGGTGCGGGACGGCTCGGTCAGCGCCTCGACCCCGGGCAGGACCGGGCCCGGGAGCTCGGGCGCGGGCAGGACCGGCACCGTGCCGAACGGAACCGGGTCCACCATCGGCGCGGGCGCGCCCAGCCCGTGCGGGCCCGTGATCGGCGCCGCCACCGGGGCGGTCGTCGGCCCCGTCACCGTCACGACGTCGGCGGGCAGCACGACCTCGGCCGGGGGCTCGGGCCGGGAGCGGGTTCCGGCCACGTCCGACGTCCGCTGGGCGGGACCCGGACGGGACCCGGAGGGGCCGGTCGGCGGCAGCGCCGGCAGGACCTGACCCGGCCACGGGTTGACCTGCGGCTGCTCACGCGGCAGGAACGTCTCGGGCGCCGGCGGAGCGGCCGGGACCGGCTCGGCGGACGGCGGCACGGCCGGCTGCTCGACGGGCGGCGGCGGCACGGGCTCACGCCGGAGGAAGGCCGGGGGTACGCCAGGGTCGCCGGGGGCGGAGCCGGCGGGGGCGGAGTCGCCGGCGGCGGCCGAGGCCCACCACGGGCGCAGGGGCACCCCGCCGGTCGACGGCGGCTCGGCTGCGCGCGCCGCGGTGTCCTGGTCGGCAGCCGCCTCGACCGCGGCCTCGCGCCGGCGGGCCGCGCGTCTGCTCAACGGCGGGGCGTCCACCCCCTCGCGGGAGCGGTCACGCCCCGCGGCCGGCGGGGCGTCGACCTCCCCGGCGGCCGGCGGTGGCGGAGGGGGCTCCCCCTGCCCGGCGTCGGCGTCCCAGGCGCGGTCGACGCCCACGAGGTGAGCCCAGGAGTCGTCCTCGCCCGTGCCACCGGGGGCACGGTCCCGGAGCCGCCGACGGCGCAGCGGCTCCGGAGTTGCGGGGGACGGTTCGGTCACGGATCACACCTCGAGGAGTTCGGTTTCCTTGTGCTTGAGGAGGTCGTCGATGACCTCGACATGGCGCCGCGTCACCTGCTCGAGCTCCTTCTCGGCGCGGGTGACGTCGTCCTCGCCGGCCTCGCCGTCGCGGGCGATCCGGTCGAGCTCCTCCTTGGCCCGCCGGCGGATGTTGCGCACGGACACGCGCGCGTCCTCCGCCTTGGTCCGGGCCACCTTGATGTACTCCTTGCGCCGCTCCTGCGTGAGCTGCGGCAGAACCACGCGGATGATGTTCCCGTCGTTCGTCGGGTTCACCCCGAGGTCGCTGTCCCGGATGGCCTTCTCGATGCCCGCCATGGAGCCGCGGTCGTACGGCGAGATGATCATCGTGCGGGCCTCCGGCGTCTGGAACGAGGCCAGCTGCTGCAGCGAGGTCGGGGCACCGTAGTAGTCGACAAGGATCTTGCTGAACATCGCTGGGTTGGCCCGGCCGGTGCGGATCG
>DASQJO010000071.1:0-4595 GCA_035630955.1 Kineosporiaceae bacterium | reverse complement strand
CAGGCATCAGGCATCCGGCATCCGGCATCAGGCATCCGGCATCCGGCTCGCACATCCCGCATCGCACATCCCGCATCTCGGACGACCCCCGGCCGCCGTCCGGTTCCTGCCCGACGTGGCGAGTGTCGTCCGTCGTCGTGGACGTGCTCCAGATCTGCGTGCACCGCAAAGCGTCGCGAGAGGCCCGCCGTCCGCGGTCAGCCCCCGGTCAGCCACCAGTCAGCCCCCGGTCAGCGGCGGGCGGCGGCGAGGTCGATCGTGTCGGAGCCGCCCGGCCACGTGATCGTGACCCGCCAGCAGCCCGGTGACGGCAGCCGGACGGACGACGGGCCGGTCACGCCCGGGTCGACGAAGGACACCGCGGGCCCGGTCCCCTCCAGGCGTGCCACGGCGTGCACGTCGGAGGCCGGCCGCTGCCACACCCACAGCACCTTGTCGCCGGAGTCGTCCCGTGGCGGCCCGGTCAACGGCTCCCAGATGATCGCGACGATGGTGCCGCTCGCGCTGCGGACGTAGGGCATGACAGGTTCGGGGTCGCTGAAGCCGCCGCGCGCCCACTGCGGCAGCACGCCGGTCACGACTGTGCTCCGGCACACGCTCGTGCCGGGGACGGCCGACGACGCGCGACCGGGGTCCGGTCGCGCCTCGACCACGGCGACGACGGCGACGACGGCAGCGGCCACACTCGCGAGCGTCGCGCCACCCCCGAGCCGGCGGCGGCGGACCCGCGCCCGGACCGAGGACGCGAGCTGCGGGTCGTGAGGAGCCTGCGCGGCGAGGTCGTCGAAGGCCTCGGCGAGCAGCTGGTCGAGGTCGGTCATCGCGGGTCCTCCGTCAGGCGGGTCTGCTGCAGCGCCTCGCGCAACCGCCGGCCGCCCCGGCTGGCGTGCGCACGCACCGTGCCCTCGCTGCATCCGAGCACGGCGGCGATGGCGGCGTCGTCGTAGCCCTCGTAGTGGCGCAGCACGAGCACGGCCCGCTGCTGCGGCGTGAGGGTGGCGAGGGCGCGCCGGAGCTCGTCGCGGTCCGCGACGCGGTCGGCGGGGTCGGCGTCGGTGGTCGCGACGTCCGGCAGGGTCTCGACCGGCCGTTCGCCGCTGCTGCGGAGCCGCCGCCAGTCGAGGTAGGACGTGGTGACGATGCGGCGGACGTACGCGTCCGGGTGCCCCGCGCGGACCACCCAGCGCCAGCGGCGGTAGGCCTTGACCAGCGCGGTCTGCACGAGGTCCTGCGAGCGCTGGGCGTCGCCGGTGAGCACGAAGGCGTAGCGCTCGAGCGCCGGCCCGCGCGCCGCCACGTACTCGTCGAACTCCATCTCGCCCTCGTCTCCTCGCCCTCCATCCTCAGACGTGCCACCGGCCGCTGTCCGTTGAGACACCTCACGATCTCGTCCGCGGCGGCGTTCCGTCGGTGTGGAGCGCACTTGGACGCTGATCGGCCCCGACGGGCGCCCGTACGCGAGCCGGACGCCGGGCACCCTCGGCGGGCACCGCAGGAGCAGGATCTACGGGCGGCTCGACTGTCCGGGGGCGCTGCGCTGGATCGCGCGCGGGCACTACGTGCGGCACCGGGTCTTCTTCGCCGACGAGGCGACGGCCCGCGCGGCGGGCTACCGGCCCTGCGCCGTGTGCCTGCCCGACGCCTACCGGCGCTGGCGCGCCGGCTCCGCAACGCCTGCCGGGAGAGCTGACGACGGCACGGGTTCCCCCAGGGCACGGTGTTACAGTTCCGCCCCCCGACAACGGCGGACGCAGGCGTGGGGAGGTGCGAGCTGACCGGTCCGGAGCTGCCCGCGCCGCGGCCGCCCACGTCCACGGCGGAGTTCGGCCGCGGCGCCCTGGTCGTGTGCGACAACCTCGTGCGGATCTACCAGACCGGTTCCGTCGAGGTCCAGGCGCTGCAGGGACTCGACCTGCTCGTCGACGAGGGCGAGATGGTCGCGATCGTCGGCGCCTCGGGCTCGGGCAAGTCGACGCTGCTCTCGATCCTCGCCGGCGTGGACGCGCCGACCGCGGGCCGCGCCCGGGTCGCCGGGCACGACCTGCTCGCCCTGTCCCGGCGCGAGCGCGTCGCGTACCGGCGCCACGTCGTCGGCCTGGTCCGGCAGCAGGCGACCCGCAACCTCGTCCCCTACCTGACCGCCGGGCAGTGCGTGGACCTGCCCCTCGACATCGCCGGCGTCGGGCGTCGCGAGCGGCGGACGCGGGTCGCCGAGCTCCTCGAGGCCGTCGGCGTCGCCCACTGCGCCGACCGCCGCCCGGCGGAGATGTCCGGCGGCGAGCAGCAGCGCGTGGCCATCTGCGTCGCGCTGGCCAACCGGCCGCGGGTGCTCCTCGCCGACGAGCCGACCGGCGAGCTCGACACCGACACCTCGCGCGAGGTCTTCGACGCGCTGCGGACGGCGAACACCGACCTCGGCGCCACCGTCGTCGTGGTGACGCACGACCCCGACGTCAGCGGCCACGTCGCCCGGACGGTGGCGATCCGGGACGGCCGCACGAGCAGCGAGGTGCTGCGCCGGCACGACGACGACGGGGCGGTCGCGGAGGAGTACGCCGTGATGGACCGCGCCGGGCGCGTGCAGATCCCCCGCGAGTACCGGCATGCCCTGGCCCTGAGCCACCGCGTCCGCCTCGCGCTCGAGGCCGACCACGTCTCGGTGCGGCCGGACCGCTCGTGACGGAGCCGATGATCCGCGTCCGCGGGGTGGGTCGGACGTTCGGCGAGGACCCGCGCGCCGTCCACGCCCTGCGTGACGTCTCCTTCGACGTCGACGCCGGCACGCTCGTCGCGCTCGTCGGCCGCTCCGGCTCCGGCAAGACCACCCTCCTCAACGTCGTCGGCGGCCTCGACCGCCCCGACCGCGGCTCGGTGCACGTCGCCGGCCTCGACGTCACCGGCCTCGACGAGGACGGTCTCGCCGACCTGCGCCGGACGACGGTCTCCTACGTGTTCCAGACCTTCGGGCTCATCCCCGTGCTGACCGCCGCGGAGAACGTCGGCGTCCCGCTACGACTGGCGCGGACGCCGGTGGCCGAGCGCGAGCGCCGCGTCGCGACGCTGCTGGAGCTGGTCGGGCTCGCGGACCACGCCGAGCAGCGCCCCGACGAGCTCTCCGGCGGGCAGCAGCAGCGTGTCGCCGTCGCCCGCGCCCTCGCTGCATCGCCTCGCCTGCTCGTGGCCGACGAGCCCACCGGCCAGCTCGACGCGGAGACCGGTCTGGCCGTGATGGCGCTGCTCCGCGGGATCGTCGAGGCCGAGGGCGTGACCGTGCTGGTCGCCACGCACGACCCCGTGATGGTCGCGCTGGCCGACCGTGTGCTCCGGATCGCGAACGGTTCCCTGATCGACGCCGTGCCGGCCTCCTGACCGTGCGTACCCTGCTGCTCCGCCGCTCCGCCGCCCAGGCCCGCCTGCTCGCCGGGCTCCTCGCCCTCGTCGCGCTGGGCGTGGCACCGCTCGGCGTCGCGGCGCTGCTCCTCGGGCCCTCGGCCCAGCGCGCGTTCGACGTCGCCGTCGCCCGCAGTCCCGCCGATGCCGTCGACGTCACCGCCTACGTCACCGGCGTCCGCGGGGATGCCGCAGCCGGCGTCGTCCCGGACGTGCGCTCGGCGCTGACCGGCGTCCTCGACCCCCTGCCGGCGGCGACCAGGGTGCGGACGTCGAGCGCCGTCCGGGCGCTGGGCTCCGGCGTCGGCTACCTCGGCGCCGTCGACGACCCCGGGCGGCGGGTGCGCGTGGTGTCCGGCCGGTTGCCGGTCGCCGGCTCGCCCGTCCCGGAGGCCGCGGTCCCCCGGCCGGTCGCGACGGAGCTGGGGCTCCGGCTCGGGGACGCCGTCGAGCTCGGCGACGAGATCGCCGGCGACCGGCACGTCGGGCCGGTTCGGGTTCGCGTGGTCGGCGTCGTCGCGCCGCTGCCGGACGCCGGCTGGGACCGTGACCCGCTCGACGGCGCCGGCGTCGGACGCCGGTTCTTCGCCTCGCCCCGGTTGCCCGCGGTGACCGCCTACGGCCCGTTCCTCGTGACCCTGGACGACCTCGTCCGCACCGGCTCCACGCTCGACCGGCTCGACGTCACCGCGCACCCCGACCTCGCCCGGCCGGCCCGCTCGGCGCTGGAGGCCGTCGACGCCCGCTTCGCCTCCGCCGACGCCCGGCTCACCCGCGCGGTCGGCGACCGGGCCGCCACCGAGCGGATCGTCTCCGCCCTGCCGGCCACGCTCGCCCAGGTGCGCACCGCGGAGTCCGTCACCCGCGCCGGCGTCCTCGTCGTCGTGCTGCTGGCGGCCGGGCTGTCCGTGGCGGCACTGGCACTCGCCGGGCGGCTCGTCGTCGCGCTCCGCGAGGACGAGTCGGACCTGCTGGGGTCGCTGGGCGCGAGCCCCGGCCAGCTCGCCGCTGTCGCGGCGGTCGAGGCCGGCGGGATCGCCGTGCTCGCGACCGCCGTGGCCGTTCCGCTGGCGGGCCTCGCCACCGCCGCGCTCGGCCGTGTGCCGGCCGTCGGCGCCGCCCATCTGTCGGGGACGGCAACGGTCACGCCCGCGTCGGTGCTCGCCACCGGGTTCGGCGCCGCCGTGCTGGCCGCCGTCCTCGTC
>DASQJO010000070.1:0-4224 GCA_035630955.1 Kineosporiaceae bacterium | reverse complement strand
CCGCAGCATGTTCGGCACGCTCGAGGCGGTCGCCGAACGGCTCGAGCACGAGCAGCGCGTCATCGACCCGGACCTGCGCGGCTCGTTCGCGCTGATCTTGCGGGAGATGGCCACGGGGCTGCGGGACTTCGGGCAGCTCGTCCGCGAGGAGGCGCACCCCGGCGAGCACGCCACCGAGGCCGACCACCTGCGGACCGCGCTCGAGACGCTGCACGAGGCCAGGGCCCGGATCGACGAGCTGCAGCTCGTCAACCCGCGGGAGGACCTGCTGATCACCGAGCTCATCGCCTCGTTCGGCGCGACCGTCGAGCGCCTGCTGCGCGAGCTGGACCTCGACGAACGTGCGCGCCGCCGGCCCCGGGAGTCGCGGCTGCCCGCCCGCCTGCGGCGCCCGATCCGGCCCACCCTGCCGGCGTTGCCGACGCTGCCGCCGCTGTCCCGGCCACACCGTCCCGACCGCCACTGAGCGCGGCGGCCGGGACGCCGGACGGAACGCCCGTCAGCTGGTCGCGTAGACCCCCTTGACGAGGTCGACGACGAGCTCCTGCGGCGCGGAGGCCGCCACGTCGGACTCGCTCACCATGCCGACGAGCCGGTGCCCGTCGATGACCGGGACCCGCTTGACGTGGTGCTGCGTCATCGTGCGGACGAGCTCCTGCAGGCTGTCGTCCGCGCCGATGGTCACCGGCTTGCCCTGGGCGAGCTCGCCGGCCGTGCAGCTGTTCGGGTCCTTGCCCTCCGCGATGACCTTGATCACGATGTCGCGGTCGGTGACCATGCCCTTGAGGCGGTCGTCGTCCCCGCATATCGGCAGGGCACCGACTCCGAGCTGTGCCATCTTCCGCGCGGCCTCGGCGACGCTCTCGTTCTCGCCGATGCAGTCCGTGCCGCCGGTCATGATCTCGCGTGCGGTGTTCGCCATGACGCTCTCCCCTCTGCGCGGGTCGGTTCGAGGCGCCGTCACCGCACCCGTGCTGGACGGTGGCGGCACTCGGGTCCTGCCCGTCCCGGGTCCCGGCAAACCCGCGGATCGACGAGCGGTTGCCCCGGCTTCCGGATCGGCGTTGACTCCCGGCCATGCGCTACGCCGACATCCCCTCGAGGACGCCCGTCTCGAGGATCGGCCTGGGCACCTGGCAGTTCGGATCGCGCGAGTGGGGGTACGGGAGCGACTACGAGCGCCGCACGGGCGCGATCGTCGCCCGTGCGCTGGAGTCGGGGATCACGCTGTTCGACACTGCCGAAACCTACGCCTTCGGTCGCAGCGAGCGCCTGCTGGGCGCCGGGCTCGGAGAGGCCCGGGATCGCGCGTTCGTCGCCACGAAGATCTTCCCGCTCCTGCCGGTCTCCGCGGTCGTCCAGCAGCGGGCGGTGGCGAGCGCGGCCCGCCTCGGCGTCCGCACCATCGACCTCTACCAGGTGCACCAGCCGAACCCCGTCGTCCGGGACGGCACGACCATGGCCGGTATGCGGCGCCTGCAGGACGTCGGCCTCGTCGACCAGGTCGGGGTCAGCAACTACTCGCTCGCCCGGTGGCAGCAGGCGGAGCAGGCGCTCGGGAGGCCCGTGCTCTCGAACCAGGTGGAGTACAGCCTCGCGCGCACCCGGCCCGAGAAGGACCTCCTCCCCTACGCGACGGACCGGCACCGGCTGGTCATCGCCTACAGCCCGCTCGCCCAGGGCTTCCTCTCCGGCCGCTACTCCGCCGGCAACCCGCCGCCGGGCTCCGTCCGGCGGATGAACCCGCTCTTCCTGCCCGAGAACCTCGAGCGGGCCGCGCCCCTGTTCGCCACGCTCCGGGAGGTCGCCGACGCGCACGACGTGACGCCGTCCCAGGCGGCGCTGGCCTACGTCGTGCACCAACCGCAGGTCGTGGCGATCCCCGGAGCGTCGAGCGTCGAGCAGGTCGAGGCCAACGCGGCCGCGGCGGACGTCGTGCTCGCCGACGACGAGTACGACGCCCTGCGCGCGGCCGCGGGGGCCTTCCGGCCCCTCACGGGAGCGGCGGCCGTTCCGAAGCTCCTGGCGGCGCGGCGGCGCTGACGCCCCGCCCCTCGCGGTGCGCGCTCTCGGCCAGCCGCCTGATCCGGTCCAGGCGCGCGTCCCAGCGCGCGGCGACCCTCGCCACGACCTGCGTCGCCGCCTCGAGCCGTTCCGGGCGGACCCGGTAGAGGGTCTCCCGACCCTCGTGCCGGCTCGCCACCAGGCCCGCCCGGTCCAGCACCGCCAGGTGCTTGGCCACCGCCTGCCGGGTGAACGGGAGCTCCCGCGCGAGCGCGGTGGACGTGGCCTCGCCGTGCGCCAGCAGCAGGTCGAGGACGCGCCGGCGGGACGGGTCGCCGACGACCGCCCAGAGCTCGTCCTCCTCGGTGCTCACCCTGGGCTCGTCTCAGCGGGCGGCGGGCGTGGCCGCGACGCGGGCGGCGTAGGTCCGCAGGTCGCCCAGGTGCTGGTCCCAGCCGTGGCGGTGGTCCTCGAGGTACCGGGTCTTCGCGGCGTCCGTCCACGCCATCGCCGCGACGCCGCTCTCGACCACGCGCAGCAGCGTGCCGTCGCCGTCGGGCCGGAGCGTGAACTCGACGAGAACGGAGTTGGACCCGTCCGCTCGCGTGCCCTCCGGGTGCGACCAGCGGTAGGCGAACGCGTGCGGAGCCTCGGCACGGACGACGACGAGCGGCGCGACGACCGGCTGGTACTCCGTGCCCTCGTTGAGGAAGGTGAGGACGCCGTCGCCGCCCTCGCGGAGTTCCAGCTCCGCCCTGTCGCTGAACCACTGGGTGATCTGGTCCGGCTCGGTGACGACGCGCCACACGACGTCCACGGGGGCGTCGATCCGGACCTCACGCTCGATGCTGTCGGGAACCACGGCTCTCTCCTTCGCTCGATGTGCAACCCATAGTTGCGCCTCACGCGATCGAAAGCAACCCCTGGTTGCGCTTCCTCCCCGAGGAGAGCCCGGCGTGGACAATGACCGGCAGGTCACGACGGGAATCGGGAGGGTCATGGGCGTCGACGGCGGGCGGCGGCCGACGCTCGAGAAGGTCGCGTCGAGGGCGGGCGTGTCGAGGGCGACGGCGTCCAGGGTGGTGAACGGGTCGCCGCGGGTGGCTCCGCACATCCGCGACGCGGTGCAGCGCGCGATCGCCGACCTCGGGTACGTCCCGAACCAGGCCGCCCGCAGCCTCGTGACACAGCGGACGGACTCGGTGGCGCTCGTCCTGCCCGAGTCGGCCACCCGCGTCTTCTCCGACGACCTGTTCTTCCCGACGATCACCTGGGGTGTCGGCCAGGAGCTGGAGGCCGGCGGCAAGCAGCTGGTGCTCATGATGGCCGGCTCCGCCGCCAGCCAGGAGCGGATCGAGCGCTACGTGACGAGCGGCCATGTGGACGGCGTCCTGCTCGCGTCGCTGCACGGCGCCGACCCGCTGCCCTCGACGCTCGCGCGCCTCGGCGTCCCCGTGGTCTGCAACGGTCGTCCGCTCGGTCCGGAGGACGCCGTCCCCTACGTCGACGTCGAGAACGAGTCCGGTGCCAGGCGGGCCGTGCGCCACCTGCTCGACGCCGGCCGCACCCGGATCGCGACCATCGCCGGCCCGCAGGACATGATCGCCGGCGTCGACCGGCTGGACGGCTACCGTCGCGAGCTGGAGGTCGCGGACCTGCCGGCCGTCGTCGCCCTCGGCGACTTCACCCGGGACTCGGGGGAGGCCGCGATGTGCCGGCTGCTGGCGGAGGAGCCGGCACTCGACGCGGTGTTCGTCGCCTCCGACCTCATGGCCGACGGGGCGCTCCGCGCACTGCGGGCGGCCGGCCGCCGGGTTCCGGACGACGTCGCCGTCGTCGGCTTCGACGACTTCCCGGTCGCGCAGTACACCGACCCGCCGCTGACCACCGTGCACCAGCCCGCGTTCGACATCGGCCGGGCGCTGGCGGCGCAGCTGCTGCGGGCGCTCGCCGGCGAGCCCGTCGAGCCTGCCCTGATCCTGCCGACGCACCTCGTCGTCCGCGCCTCCGCCTAAGGGCCGTCAGGTCAGCGGGAAGGTGAGCAGGGTGGCGGTGTCCGTCTCCACCCGGAGCGACGCGAGCCGGTCGACGGGCACGGGAACGCTGCCCTGGAACGTCGCCGTGCCCGTGTAGCCCGCCTCCCACGTCGCCGCCACGGCGCGGTGCCCGTCCCGGTCGACCGCCACCAGCCGGCAGCGCTGCTCGGCCTCCACGCCGGAG
>DASQJO010000069.1:0-2947 GCA_035630955.1 Kineosporiaceae bacterium | reverse complement strand
CAGGCCCCCGAGGCGTTCTTCGCCCCCCGCGGGATGCAGAGATTGTCGCCGCCGTCGAAGAAGGCAGTGCCCCCGTCGGGCCCGGGCAGCAGGGCGACGCCCGTCCGTGCCCGCGTCGCGGCGTCCGCGCTGAGCACGGTCGCGGCGTAGTTGGAGGGGAAGAAGGCGATCTTCCCGGCCCGGAAGTCGCTGCCCCAGGTCGTTCCGGCGTCCGCGTAGTTGGCGGGAGGGAGCAACTTCTCCTGCCACAGGCTCCGGTAGAACTCCAGCGTCTTCCGCAGGGCCTGGTTCGTCTCGACGTGGCCGTCCTGCGATCCCACCGTGCCCGTCATGTTGTCGGTGCCGGTCGCCCAGATGTGCGGCTGGACGACGAAACCGAGGATCCCCGGGGAGTTCCCCGCGATCGACCAGGCGTTGACGTCCGGCCCGAGCGCCTTGATCCGACGCGCGGCCTCGAGAAGTGCCGAGAGGCTGGTGACCGCGGTCGCGGGGTTGACGCCCGCCCGATCCAGGAGCTCGGTGTTGTACCAGAGCACCGAGTTGTCGGCGAGGTAGGGGAGGCCGTAGACGCGTCCGTCCCGCGTGGCCAGTCTCAGGTGGCCCGGGCTGAGGTTCTTGCGGTAGGGGAGCGCCTCGACAAGCGGCGTCAGGTCCGTGAACACGCCCCGGAAGATGAACAGCATCGAGTTGATGTCGTCGATGTCGACGATGTCCGGGACGTCTCCGCTGCGGATCGCGGTGGCCAGCTTCGTGACGTACTGGGCGTCCGGCACCGGCGTCAGGTTGATCCGCAACTGGCTCTGGGTCGCATGGAACCGGTCGACCACCACCTTGACGCCGGGGGCCGTCGCTCCCCGGCACCACATCGTCACGGTTCCGGTCGCGTTCGTGCCGAACGCCGACGCCGTCACGTCCGGCTCCGGCAGGATCGCGGATCCGCAGGCCGGCAGGGTCGCGGCGAGCCCGGCGAGGCCGGACACCTGGAGGAAGGTCCGTCGATTCACCGCCATGTCGCCCCCTCGAGGCGAGAGTTGCCGAGAGTTGCTCAGAGCTGCCGCGAGTCAGATCCGGGGCAGCCAGACCCGCATCGGCCCGATGCCACGATTGGCCCAGCTGAAGTACGGCACTGCCGTCACCTCGACGTCGGTCCCCTCGTCGACACGGCCGTCGGGCGAGGCCTCCGTCCGGGCGGGCGGGTACGGCCGGCCGTGCGGTGCGTGCGGAAGGGCGCGGCCGCGGGCGGTTACCACCGTGACGCCGTCCAGCAGGTCCGGGCGGTGGTCGGCCGACGCCGGCCCGGCGGGGTCCAGGCGCAGGTCGTCGACCACCACGCCGTCGGCCTGGTCGACGTGCTCGACCGCGAACACGAGAGGGCCGCGTTCGATCGCGACGCAGCCCCGGACCGCGTCGACCCGCTCGTCGGCCTCCACGAACCGCACCGTCATCGGGAGCGACAGCTCGACGACGTCGCCCGGCCGCCAGGAGCGCGTCAGACGGACGTACGTTCCGGCCGCCGCGGGCTGCTCCTCGCCGCGCACCCGCACGGTCGCCCCCTCGGCCCAGGCCGGGACGCGGAGCGCGAGACACCACGGCGCCTCCGGCGCGTCCGCGATCCGGATCCGCACCAGGCCGTCCCACGGGTACTCGGTCTCGACGGAGATCCGGACCTCGCCGCCGGCCACCGGCGTCGTCAGATCGCTCGGCACGTACTGGTGCAGCTGCAGGCCCTCGTCGTCCGTCGTGGCGAGATACCCCGGGAGGCTCGCGAGCGTCCGCATGATGTTGGGCGGGCAGCAGGCGACGTCGAACCAGGGACGGCGGCCGTGCGCGGGGCTGCGGCTCTCGTCGGCGAGCGCGCCCTCGCGGAGATGGAGGGGGTTGACGTAGAAGAACCGGTCCCCACTCAGGGACACCCCGGCGAGGAAGCCGTTGAACAGCGTGCGCTCCGCGGCGTCGGCGTACCGGGGGTCGCCGGTGGCGAGGAGCATCCGCCAGGCCCAGTAGACGCCTCCGATGGCCGCGCAGCTCTCCGCGTAGGCCCGGTCGGGGGGCAGCTCGTACGGGTCCCCGAAGGCCTCCCCGTCCCAGCGGGAGCCGAGGCCGCCGGTCACGTAGGTCTTCGTCGCCTCCATCGCCGCGAACTGCCGCTCCAGGGCGGTCAGCAGCTCCGCGTCGCCGAGCTCGAGGGCGACGTCGGCGGCACCGGCGCCCAGGTAGACGGCGCGGACGGCGTGACCTTCGACCGTCGTCTGCTCCCGGACGGGCACGCGGTCGGCGAAGTAGGCGGGCTCCCTCCCGTAGGCGACGATCCGCCCCTGGCCACGTGCCTCCACGAAGTACCGGGCGAGGTCGAGGTAGCCGCGGGTCCCGGTCTCCCGGTACAGCTCCACGAGGGCCATCTCGACCTCGGGGTGGCCGTCCAGGTCGTGCCGACCGTTCTCGCCGAACGTGCGGACGAGGTGATCGGCCAGCCGGACGGCCACGTCGAGCAGCCCCCGCTCGCCGGTGCAGCGGACCTGGGCGACCGCCGCCTGGAAGAGGTGCCCGGCGCAGTAGTGCTCGTGGCTCCAGCCCAGCTCGCGATACCGCTCGCCGTCCTGCTCGAGCTGGACGATCGAGTCCAGATAGCCGTCCGGTTGCTGCGCGTCCGCCACGATCGCCGTGATCTCGCGCTGCGCCTGCAGCAGCTCCTCGGACGGCCGGCGCGCGTACTCCCAGGCGGCAGCCTCGAGCCACTTGTACACGTCCGAGTCCATGAACACGGGACCGCGCGGGTCTCCGGAGATCGTTCCGGCCGCGATCCGCAGGTTGTCGAGGTTGCCCGCCGCCTCCAGCCGCTCGCGCCCGAGCGGGACGGCGACGTCGCCGTTTACCTCGCGGCGGGCCTCCCACAGCCCACCGGTGACGGTCACGGCGCCCAGCGGAACGGGCCGCAACCGGCAGACGG
>DASQJO010000068.1:0-1901 GCA_035630955.1 Kineosporiaceae bacterium | reverse complement strand
GGGCGTCTGGCGACGCTGGTCGACGGCGCCTACACGAGCGCCGCCCACCTGGGGCCCGAAGGGCCGGCCGCGCACGGCATGGTGCTGGCACACGAACTCGTGGACGCCGCCGCCAGGACGCACTGACGGGCTCCGTCGCCTGAACCCACCTCTCCGACGGGCCGTGAGGAGAGCGGATCCGCCCGCGATCGCGCGGCCGGACGGGGAGGAAGGGCATCGCCATGATTTCTCTCGGCAGAGCACGTCGGCTTCCGATTCTGATGACGGCGACCGCGGGCCTCGTGGTCGCTGCCGCCGCGGTCCCCGCACCCGCCGGGGCCGCGACGAGTGTGAGCGGTGTGCTCCGGGCGTCGACGGCCTGGTCCGGAACGAGCGGGCACCACGACGGGGACGACAACGCGTTCCTTCAGGTCAACGAGGTCTCGGACGTGCCCGGCGCCGCTCGCCTCACCGACCCACACCTCGTCAACGGCTGGGGCATGTCGCAGGGACCCTCGACGCCGGTCTGGGTGTCCGACAACGGAGCCGACGTCTCCACCCTCTACTCCGGCTTCGGCCGGGGGCAGATGCCGACCATCGCGCCACTCGTCGTGTCCATCCCGGGCGGGGCGCCGACGGGGCAGGCCTTCAACCCGACGAGCGCGTTCGTGCTGTCCAACGGGTCGCCGGCGTTGTTCGTCTTCGCCGGCGAGGACGGGGACCTCAGCGCGTGGAACCGGCAGCTGACGCCGCCCACCTCCGCGGTCCACGTCGGGGCTGTGCCGGGCGGCGTCCTCAAGGGTCTCGCCCTTGTCCAGCCGAGGTCGGGCGGGCCGGAGATCCTGGTCACCGACTTCAAGCACGGCCGGGTCGTCGCCTTCGACGGCGCGTTCCAGCCGAAGAAGCTGGCGCGCGGGGCGTTCTCCGATCGCCGGATCCCGCACGGGTACGCCCCCTTCGGGATCGCCGTCCTCGGGAACCGGGTCGTCGTCACCTACGCGCTGCGGGACCGCAAGACCGATGACGACGTCAAGGGTCCGGGACACGGGTTCGTGGACGTCTACAGCACCAGCGGACGCCTGCTGCAGCGTCTGGTCCGCCGCGGCGTGCTGAACTCGCCCTGGGGGTTGGCGATCGCACCGGCTCACTTCGGCGCCTTCTCCGGCGACCTTCTCGTCGGCAACTTCGGGAACGGGCGCATCCACGCGTTCGACCCGCGGACCGGGCGCCTGCGGGGCGTGCTCCGCAACGAACACGGACGGCCGATCACGATCGACGGCCTGTGGGGTCTGCTGCCGGGCAACGGCACGTCGGCGGGGACGGACGACGTCCTGTTCAGCGCGGGACCCCAGGACGAGTCGCACGGCCTCGTCGGTGTGCTCCGAGCTGCGCCCGATCGCGACGATCACTAGCAGGACCGGCCGGGCCCGGGGGATCGACAGCGACCCCGGGCCCGGCCCGTGGTGGCCTGCCCGGCGCCGGTCGAACCGTTCGCTACCCTGGGCGGGCGCCCCCGTAGCTCAGGGGATAGAGCACCTCTCTCCTAAAGAGGTGGCGCAGGTTCGAATCCTGCCGGGGGCACCCTCCCGACCTGCGACGATCTCGCAGAGCGACCGGCCCTCAGGTCACTCCAATCTCTCTAGTCATCAGCAGTTCGCACCACGAGAGATCGTTTGACTGTCGATCTCGAATCGTTTCGACCTCTAGCGCCGCGGGTGCAGCCGGCCGGTGGCAGATATCTGGCGACCTCTTGGTGGCACGCCTCAGCTCGTCGGCGTCTCGGTTGACTGGGCGCGACTCGCCGACGTGCTCCACAAACCGGAACCGAGGCGCCCAGGTCGGCCGGCAGAGCGAACAACTCACCCACGAAGTCGCGGCTGTCGTCGGTCGTCTTCGGAGCTCGTTCATCTACAGGCGGGGTC
>DASQJO010000067.1:0-2700 GCA_035630955.1 Kineosporiaceae bacterium | reverse complement strand
CGGGTCCGGGACGCCGGTGGCGTCGGCGAGGCGACGGACCCTCCGCGGCGGCGGCTGCCGGTTCTCCTCGTCGTAGTTCCAGCGGCCGCCGACCGGTTGGCCGTTCTCGTCGAGGAGCATGTCGTGGAGGCGGCGGACGTCGCGGTAGAAGTCCTCCAGCAGCAGCCGCCGGCGGCCGTGCGCCCAGCGCTCGAACTGGCTCTGCGGGAGCACGAACCCGCGCTCGGGCAGGACGTCGACCAGTCCCTCGGTCTCCAGCCGGCGGACGAGGTCGCGGGCCGGGCGCGACGTCGGATCGCACACCGTGATCCGCTCGTCGATGCCGTCGAGGGCCTCGCGGTAGGTCTCCGTCGTGCGGTGGATCGCGGCGTCGCCGAGCTCGCGGGCCCGGTGCCGCAGAGCGCTGAGGATCAGGTGCGCCTTGGCGCGGTGGAACCGCCGGCGCCGGAACACCGCCCGGGACTCGACCAGCAGCACCAGCTGATCGGGGACGTCGAGGAAGTGCGGGCCGAGCTGATCGGCGAAGAGCCACCGGCGGGACGCGGGCGCCGCGGCGGGCTCGTCGTCCGTCATCGCCACAGGTTGACCGAGGCGGCGCCGGCCGGCCACTCGGGTCGACGGCGCAGGGCCCGGCACCTCGTCGGTGCCGGGCCCTGCGTGGTCGGTCGTGCGTCAGTGCTCCGGTAGCCCCGCCCCGAGCCCGGGCGCGATCCCGGTCCGGCGCGACTCGCCCTCGGCGTCCGCGACGGCGTCGGCGGCCTCGGCGCGCGCCCGCTCGAGCGCGGCCCTGGGGTCCTCCAGCGCGGCCTCGTCGAAGTCGACGGCGCTCGGGCCGTCGTCCCCCGCCTCCACCGCGTGCCCGTTCTCCCGCAGGCCGAGGCTGGTGCGCAGGACGTCCCCGATGCCCGCCGCGCGGCCACCGCCCAACGCCTGCCCGATGCCGCCGAGCGCCTGCGTCAGCTCCGTCGGCACGATCCAGACCTTGTTCGCCGACCCCTGCGCGATCTGCGGCAGCATCTGCAGGTACTGGTAGGCGAGGAGCTTGCTGTCCGGGTTCGCCTTGTGGATGGCGGAGAACACCTCGTGGATGGCCCGCGCCTCGCCCTGCGCCCGCAGGACCGCCGACTGCGCCTGGCCCTCGGCCCGCAGGATCGCCGACTGCCGGTCGCCCTCGGCGGTGAGGATCTGCGACTGCTTGACGCCCTCGGCGTTGAGGATCGCGGCGCGGCGGTCGCGCTCGGCCCGCATCTGCTTCTCCATCGAGTCCTGCACGCTGTGCGGCGGGTCGATGGCCTTGAGCTCCACCCGGTTGACCCGGATACCCCAGCGGCCGGTCGCCTCGTCGAGGACGCCGCGCAGCTGGCTGTTGATCTGGTCGCGGCCGGTCAGGGTCTGCTCGAGGTCCAGGGAACCGATGACGTTCCGCAGTGTGGTGACCGTCAGCTGCTCGATGCCCTGGATGTAATTGGCGATCTCGTAGACGGCCGACTTGGGGTCGGTCGGCTGGAAGTAGATCACCGTGTCGATGTTGACGACCAGGTTGTCCGACGTGATGACCGGTTGCGGCGGGAAGGAGACGACCTGCTCGCGCAGGTCGACGTTGGCGCGCGGCCGGTCGACGAACGGGATGAGGAAGTGCAGTCCGGGCTCGAGCGTGCGCGAGTAGCGGCCGAGGCGCTCGACGATGACGGCGCTCGCCTGCGGCACGACCCGCACGGCCCGGACGACGACGCTGATGACGAAGACGACCAGCAGGAGCAGGACGATCAGTGCCGCCCAGTTGCCGTCGGTCATGCCGCCACCCCCACAGCCGTGGTTGCGTTCACGGGGTATCCCTTACTGGCCCTCGTGGGGCCCTTCCGGAGGGACCGCGCCGGTGATCTCGGCGCGGTTGACGAGCGGCGCCACGACCGCCGTCGCACCGTCGATGCGGACGACGTGGACCGTGGAACCCACCTCGAGCGGGTAGCCGCCGGCGACCGATCGGGCCGACCAGATCTCGCCCGCGAGCTTGATGCGCCCCGCCGTCGGCGTCACCTGGACGACGACCTCGGCGTCCTGCCCCACGAGCGCCGCCGCGTTGGTGACGGCCCCGGGCAGGCTGCGCCGGACGTAGGCGAGCAGCGGCGGCCGTGCCGCGACGAGGAGCAGCCCCGTGACGACGGCGAAGACGACGATCTGGACGGGGACGCCCAGCCCGAAGGCGGCGACGACGGCGGCCGCGAAGCCGCCACCGGCGACCATCAGGAAGATCAGGTTGAGGGACAGCACTTCGGCGGTCCCGGCCGCCAGTGCCAGGGCCAGCCACAGGAGCCAGGGGCTGTCGCCCAGATCCACCGTCGCCTCCCTGCAAGACCTCTCGAGGGGAGCGTAACCCTCCCCTCACCTGGGCGGGAGGGCGGCCCGCTCTCGTCAGTCCTGACGCATGCGGGCACTCCAGCGGTTCCCGGTCTGGCTCACCTCGAGCGGCAGATCGAAGGTGGCGCTGAGGGTCTCCTCGGTGAGGACCTCCTCGATCGCGCCGGAGGCGACGATCCTGCCGCGGCGCAGCAGGAGGGCGTGGCTGAACCCGGGTGGGATCTCCTCGACGTGGTGGGTGACCAGGACGAGCACCGGGGACCGGCGGTCGGTGGCCAGCTCGGCGAGGTCGCGGACGAGCGTCTCCCGCCCGGCCAGGTCGAGCCCGGCCGCGGGCTCGTC
>DASQJO010000066.1:0-5545 GCA_035630955.1 Kineosporiaceae bacterium | reverse complement strand
TTGGCCGCGAAACAGCGGTCCTCGCCGTGCTCGCGGTACCGGTCCGCCCACCGCTTGGCGGTCCGGTAGGACACCTCGAACCGCTTCGCGGCCTGGGAGACGGTGTGCCCCTCCACCACGACAAACCTGCCGAGTCGCGCTCGAGCACGTGGAGTCAAGGCAGCGTTAGCGTGGGACACGAGGGCCTCCGGTCGGGAGCGGTTCCTAGGCAGTTCCACTCCACGACCGGAGGCCCTCACACATCAAGATCACTCAGAGAATGTCGTCACACCCGGTCGACCAACGTCTCTGGACAGCACATCTAGTGACGTCGTAGGAGCTCCTCACGCGGCGTCGGGCACCCGCCACACGTCCCGCAGGAGGACGCGGAGGTCCACGGCCTCGGCCATCCGGCGGTAGCCCGCGTCGCTGGGGTGGAGGTGGTCACCGCTGTCGTAGACCGGCAGCAGGCGAGTCGGGTCCTTCGGGTCGCGCAGCGCCCGGTCGAAGTCGAAGACCGCGTCGAAGGCGCCGCTCGTGCGGATCCAGTGGTTCAGCTTCTGCCGCTCGCGCTCGCCGGCCGCCGTCCCGTAGTCGCCGCCGTACTGCGCGTTCGACCCGCCGAAGGGCACGAGGGTGCCGCCGTAGATCCGCAGCCCGGCCGCGTGGGCCTGCGCGATGATCAGCTGGTCGGCCTGGATCAGCTGGTCCGCCGTCGCCGACTCCGCGCCGATGTCGTTGATGCCCTCGAGGAGGATCACCTCGCGGGCGCCGGCCTGCGTGAGGACGTCGCGGGGCAGCCGGGCGAGCGCGGAGACGCCGAACAGCTCCGGCACCCGGTTGCGCAGGAGCTCGTTGCCGCCGATGCCGGCGTTCGAGACCGACAGCGTCGGGCCGTGCACCGTCTGGAGGCGGCGGGCGAGGTGGTCGGGGTAGCGCTGGTCGGCGTCGATGGTGGACTGGTCGCCGTCCGTGATCGAGTCGCCCAGTGCGACCACCGTCCCCCGGACGTTCCGGTTCGGGGTGACGTCGACGCCGGAGGCGAACATCCAGCATCCGATCTTCGCGGGGAACGTGCTCGCCGCGGCGGAGCGCGTGCGGTTCCCCGGCGCCAGATAGTTCGTCTCCCGCGAGTTGTTGTGCTGCGTCGCCGGGCCGGTCGCCTGCGGCAGGTAGACGCTCACGGCCAGCCGCTGCAGCGCCCTGACGTCGAGCCGCACCGGGTCGCTCAGCGCCTCGCCACCGGCCGGGACCAGGATCGACGTCCGGCCCGAGAAGCGCACGCTCCGCAGCGTCCCGGGGACGGTCTCGGCCCCGCGTTTCTGGACGCCGACCGAGGCGGCGCCCACCTGCAGCGGCTGCGCGCCGAAGGCGTTCGAGACCCGCACCCGCAGCTGATGACCGCCGGCGCTGAGGGCGACGATGTTGCGCACCGTCTGGTCCTTCAGCCCCGTGTCCGCGGGGCAGCTCGCGTGCGAGAAGGTCCCGCCCCCCGTCGGACTGCCCTGCCAGGCGTTCACCCACCGGGGCGCCGTCCGGCCGCCCGTAGTGCCACCGCCCGGCCCGCCCGCCGTCGCCGACGGGGACGACGCCCCCGCGACCAGGCCCAGCGCGACCGTTCCGGAGGCTGCCCACGCGACGCTGCGCGAGAGCGTTCGGTGCAACGGGTTCATGCGATCCCTCTCAGAGCTGTGCGGCCGGGTCGACGATGACGTACGGCTTCGGGGGGAGCTTGCCGCGGCTGTACGACTGCAGCGGCAGGTAGGGGACGGGGTTGATGACCTCGGGGATCGGATCCCGCGACGGAGCGAGCCTCGCCGGCACCACGTGTCCGACGGCGTCCACCTGGCCGAAGCAGTACCCGAGCTGCTTCGCCCTGCGGATGATCTGCGGCAGCGCCGCCTCGTCGGCCGGTCCGTTCGCCGAGTCGATGGCCCCGTCGTGCATGAGGATGACCAGCCCCGGGCGGAACGCCTTCACGATCGTGTCGCGGATCTCGGCGCTCGTGGTCGCGACGTCCCAGTCGGTGGCGACGACGTCCCAGGTGACGTGGTGGTAGCCGAGGCGCGTGAGCTGGGCGTCCACCGCGGCGTCGACGTCGCCGAACGGCGGCCGGAGCAGCTTGAACGGCATCGGTGCCCCGGCCTGCCGCAGCACGCGCTCGGTGCGGAGCACCTGGCGCCGGACCTGGGCCGGAGTCAGGGCCGGCAGGTGAGGATGGCTCCAGGTGTGGTTGAGCACGAGGTGCCCCTGACGGGCCTCGAACTGCGCGAACTGCGGGTTGGCCGCGACCCGCATGCCGACGTCGAAGAACGTGGCCGGCACGTGCGTCCGCCGCAGGGTGCGCAGCGTCTGTGTGCGGTAGTGGCTGGGCCCGTCGTCGAACGTCAGTGCCATCCACTGCCGGCAGTCGCCGTTGCCCCCGTGGTCGCGGGCGCTCGCCGCGCTTGTGCTCCCGGCCGGGGAGGCGCTCCCGGGCAGACTGGTGCCCAGGGCCAGGGGCAGGCCGAGCGCGGCGGCCGCAAGTCCTCGCAGGATGCTCGTCATCGCGGTCCCCACTCAGCGGTGTCCACGAATGCCGCGGTACGGCAGCGACGGCGCGAGGGCGAGATCGCGGCGCATCGTGTCGTACGCCGGCTTGGGCTGGAAGTTCTCGTCGAACGGGGTCGCGTATCCCTCGCCCTTGAAGACGCCGGGAACCCAGTTGTACTTGTCGGTGAATCCCCAGAGCGTGTAGGAGATGCAGCTGCGTACGAGCAGGCAGCTCTGCAGCATGAGGCTGAATCCCTGGGCCTGCGCGTTCACCTCCGCGGGGTCCACGGGCAGGACGCTGCGCACGTCGGCCTCGGTCACCGCGGTGTCCAGACCGAGCGCGGCGAATCGCCGCAGGTTCTGCAGCATGTCGTTGGGGAAGGGGTACTGGGTGCTCAGGTGTCCCTGGACGCCGACGGCCTGGACGGGCACACCCTGCGCGCGCAGGCGCTTGACGAGGTCGTACACCGCGGTGCTCTTCGCGTTGATTCCCTCGATGTTGTAGTCGTTGTAGAAGAGGATGGCCTTCGGGTCCGCCTGGTGCGCCCAGCGGAAGGCGTCGGCGATGTAACTCTCGCCGAGGGCGCGCGACCAGATGGTGTCGCGCAGCTTGCCGTTGTCGTCGATCGCCTCGTTGACGACGTCCCAGGCCCAGATCTGCCCGCGGAAGTGCCCGGCCTCGGCGAAGATGTGCTGCCGGAGGATGCTGCGCAGCTGGGCAGGCGTCCACGTGCCGGCCGTGAGCCAGCCGGGCAGCTGGTTGTGCCAGACCAGGGTGTGGCCGCGCACCTTCTGCTGGTGCGCCCGGGCGAAGCGGACGAGGGCGTCACCGGCCGAGAAGTCGTACCGGCCGCGCTGCGGTTCGACGACCTCCCACTTCATGACGTTCTCCGGGGTCACCGTCGAGAACTGCTCCCCGACCATGCGGCGGTACGTCACGTCGTTCGCCAGCGCGTTCATGTCGACCGCGGTGCCGATCCGCAAGGAGGTGTGCTGGGCGAGCCGGCGCAGCGTGTCCCGGGTGGGATCCGGGCGGCTGCCGCTGGTCGCCGCCGCGGCGGGGGCCGCCGGAGCGGCGGGAGTCGCGTTCGCGCTGATCGTCGTCGTCAGCGCAGCCGTGACGGCGGCGGTGACGGCGATGGTGAGGCCGGTCGAGAACAGTCTGCTGCGGACCTGCATGGCTTCTCCCCTTCGAGATGCGTGCGCGGCCGCGCACGGCGGCGCACCGGGCCGGGGAACGGCCTCGGGACGGGGTCGTGGCGGAAGGATCGACGTCGCGTGCGGACGCGTCGTCGAGGGTCAGGTCGCTCGGTGATGTCCGGGATCGCTGCGTCCCGGTGCGCAGTTCGAACCGATCATCCAGCGTGCCCCCGAACGTCGCAGGCGGTTGCGGCTCCGTTCTGCAGACCTTAGAAAACGGACAATTCGCCGTCAAGAGGGCACGAAACTTAAGTAGCTACTTGACTATTGACGCCGCGGCGACGATCGTCGTCCAGGTGCTCGACTCCGCCGCGACGCTCGACCGGGCCTTCCGGGCGCTGGCCGACCCCAGTCGCCGGCAGATCGTGGACCGGCTGGCCGCCGGACCGGCGTCCGTCAGCGAGCTCGCCCGGCCGCTGCCGATCACGCTCGCCGCGGTCGTCCAGCATGTCCAGGTGCTGGAGGCGAGCGGGCTGGTCGAGTCGCGCAAGACCGGCCGCGTCCGCACCTGCTCCCTGAACCAGGACGCGCTGCGCGCCGCCGAGCAGTGGCTCGCCGACCGGCGCTCGGTGTGGGAGCGCCGGCTCGACCGGCTCGGGGCGGTCCTGGACGAGCCCGCGCGAGAGACGGACACACCCACCACCGCGTCGAGACGAAGCGAGGATCACTGACATGAGCGTCAGCCACGGCAGCTGGACCATCGAGCGCGAGTACCCGCATCCGCCCGACCAGGTGTTCGCGGCCTGGTCCGACCCCGGCACCAAGATCCTGTGGTTCGACCTCTCCGGCAGCGCGGACTCCGACTACCGCAGCGACTTCCGGGTCGGGGGCACCGAGAGCTTCCACATGCGCGAGGGGGTCGCTCCGCGCTTCACGTACGACGCCCAGTACCGGGACATCGTCGAGGACGAGCGCATCGTGACCACGTACGAGATGTCGATGGACGGCCGCCGGATCTCCGTCTCCGTCGCCACCGTCGAGCTCTCCGCCACGCCGGCGGGGACCCGGCTCGTGTACACCGAGCAGGGCGCCTTCCTCGACGGGCTCGACGACGCCGCCTCCCGCCGCTCCGGGACGACCGCGCAGCTCGACGCCCTCGCGACGGTCCTGAAGGAGCGCGCATGAGCGCCGAGGACGAGCTGCGCGCGCTCGTCGAGGAGCGCGTCCGCGGCGTGCGCGAGCGGGACGCCGACACGCTGGCCGGGCGCATCGACGACGACGTGCTCACGTTCGACGTGCTCCCACCGCTGCGGGCACGGGGCAGCGCGCCGTCGATCGGCCACCTGCGGGACTGGTTCGACGGCTACGACGGTCCCATCGACTACACGGTCCGGGAGCTGCAGGTCGAGGCCGACGGGGACCTCGGGACCTGCGCGTTCCTCTACCACGTCGGCGGGACGCTGACGACGGGCGCCGTCGTGGACATGTGGGTCCGGGCGACGCTCGTGTGCCGGCGCACGAGCGGGCGCTGGCGGATCGTGCACGACCACGAGTCCGTGCCCTTCGACCCCGCCACCGGGCAGGCACTCATCAGCCTGCAGCCGTAGCGGGGAGGCCGATGGCGTCCCGCGCGTCGGCGAGCGTGGGCGCTGCGAGACCTCGTGCGACCTCGGCCCCCGTGGCGAGGCGCCGGTCGAGCTCGGCCGGGTCGTCCATCAGAGCGAGGTACCGGGCACGGATCGGCCCCAAGGTCTCGACGAGCGCCTCCGTCAGCGCCGCCTTCAGGGCGGCGGCACCGCGCAGGCCCACGAGGGCGCCCTGCGGCGTCCGGCCCGTGAGGGCGCCGAGGAGCTCGGCGAGGTTGGCGACGCCGGGCCGCAGCTCGGGGTCGTAG
>DASQJO010000065.1:0-1590 GCA_035630955.1 Kineosporiaceae bacterium | reverse complement strand
GCATCTTCACGGTGACCGGCACGGCATACGGCTGGGCCTCGCGCACCGCGGCGGTGACGATGCCCTCGAACAGGTCGCGCTTCCACGGCAGCGCGGCACCACCGCCCTTGCGCGTCACCTTGGGGACGGGGCAGCCGAAGTTGAGGTCGACGTGGTCGGCACGGTCCTCGTCGACGAGCATCCGGACGGCGGCGGCGACGGTGCCGGGGTCGACGCCGTAGAGTTGGACGCTGCGCGGGTGCTCGTCGGGGTCGTGCGCGATGAGGCGCAGCGACTCGTCGTTGCGCTCGAGGAGTGCGCGCGACGTCACCATCTCGCTGACGTAGAGGCCGGCGCCGTGCTCCCTGCACAGACGGCGGAACGCCTGGTTCGTGATGCCCGCCATCGGCGCGAGCACCACCGGCGCTGCCGGCGCGTAGGGTCCGATCCTCAACGGCACCGGGTCATCCTCTCAGGCCCGTCAGAGCAGCCAACCGGCGTCCTCGGCCAGCCGGACGGCCTCGGCGCGGGTGCGGGCGCCGGTCTTGCCGATCGCCGACGAGAGGTGGTTGCGGACCGTCCCCTCGGAGAGGTGCAGGGCGGCGGCGAGGTCGGCGGCCGTACCGCCGTCCCGGGCGGCGCGCAGCACCTCGGTCTCGCGCTCGGTGAGCGGGCTGTCCCCCGCCGCGAGGCTCTCCGCCGCGAGCGCGGGGTCGACGACGCGCAGCCCGGCGTGCACGCGGCGGACGGCGTCCGCCAGCTGCCGGGCCGGCGTGTCCTTGACGACGAACCCGCCGGCGCCCGCCTCGAGGGCCCGGCGCAGGTACCCGGGCCGTCCGAAGGTCGTGACGACGAGCACCCTGCAGCTCGGCACGGCCGCCCGGAGCGCGCGCGTCGCGGCGATGCCGTCGAGGCCGGGCATCTCGACGTCGAGCAGGGCGACGTCCGGCCGGGCCTCGCGCGCCGCGGCCACGACCTCGTCACCGCGGCCGACCTCGGCGACGACCTCGAGGTCGGGCTCCAGGGCGAGCAGCGTCGCCAGGGCGCCGCGGACGAGCGCCTGGTCGTCGGCCAGCAGGAGCCGGATCACCAGCCCACCTTCAGCACGAAGCCGCCGCCGTCACGCCGACCGACGACGACGCGGGCGCCGGCGGCCGACGCCCGCTCCCGCAGGCCGACGAGCCCGTGCGTCTGCCCGGTCCCATCGGCGGCGGTGTCGGCGGGCCCGATGCCGTCGTCGCAGATCTCGACGCCGTCCCGGGTCAGCCGCACCCAGGCGTGCTTCGCGCCGCTGTGCCGGACGATGTTCGTCACGCCCTCGCGGACGGCCCACGCGAGGACGTCACGCCGCTCGTCGGGGATCTCGTCGACGGCGCCGGGGAGGACAGCCGCGATGCCGGCGGCGTCCAGGGCGGCCCGCGCGGATGCCAGCTCGGCGGGCAGCGACACCTCGCGGTACCCCGCGACGGCGGCGCGGACGTCGGCGAGCGCCTGCCGCGCCAGGGCCTCGACCTCGCCGATCTCCCGCTCGGCGCGCGCGGCGTCGATCGACACGAGCCGGCCGGCGAGCTCGGCCTTCACGGTCAGCACGGTCAGCGAGTGGCCGAGGAT
>DASQJO010000064.1:0-3810 GCA_035630955.1 Kineosporiaceae bacterium | reverse complement strand
TCGAGCTGCCCGACAGCGGGATCGTGCGCATCGCCGGCGAGGACGTGACCGTCGCCACGCCGCAGCGCCGCGACGTCGGCTTCGTCTTCCAGCACTACGCCGCCTTCCGACACCTGACCGTCGCGGAGAACGTCGGCTTCGCGCTGACCGTGCGCCGGCGCCCGAGGGCGGAGGTGCGGGCCCGGGTCGAGGAGCTGCTGGCGCTGGTCCGGCTCGACGGACTGGCCGGCCGCTACCCCTCGCAGCTGTCCGGCGGACAGCGGCAGCGGATGGTGCTCGCCCGCGCGCTCGCCGCCGAGCCCCGGGTGCTGCTGCTCGACGAGCCGTTCGGCGCGCTCGACGCGGCGATCCGCGCCGAGCTGCGCGACTGGCTGCGGCGGCTGCACGAGCAGGTCCCGGTGACGACGATCGTCGTCACGCACGACCAGGACGAGGCGCTCGAGCTCGCGGACCAGATCGTGGTGGTCAACCGCGGCCGGGTCGAGCAGGCCGGCACCCCGGCGGAGCTCTACGACCGGCCGGCGACCCCGTTCGTCATGACGTTCCTCGGCACGAGCACGCGCCTCGCCGGAGCGTGGCACCGGCCGCACGAGATCGACCTGGTGCAGCCGGCCGCGAGCGGCGCCGGGCCGGTGGGGACGGTGAGCCGGGTCACCCCGCTGCCGACGCACGTGCGGGTCGACGTCGACGTGGCCGACCACGACGGCGCCGTCGTCGTCCACCTGCCGCGCGGCGGGGGCGACGCCGGCCTGGTCCCCGGCCGCACCGTCCGCCTGGCCGCCCGGCGCCCCGGCCGGTTCGCCGAGGTGCCGGACGCCGGGACCTGAGCCGGTAGCGAAGGCGGTGCTGGAACGCGGTCGTGCGGTTCGTGCGCCAGAGTGAGAAGATGCCGAACCGCCTGGCCGCAGCCACCTCTCCGTACCTCCTGCAGCACGCGGGCAACCCCGTGGACTGGTGGGAGTGGGGCGACGAGGCCTTCGCGCAGGCCCGCGAGCGGGACGTCCCGGTCCTGCTGAGCGTCGGCTACGCCGCCTGTCACTGGTGCCACGTGATGGCGCACGAGTCCTTCGAGGATCCGGCGACCGCGGCGCAGATGAACGACGGCTTCGTGAACGTCAAGGTCGACCGCGAGGAGCGGCCCGACGTCGACGCGGTCTACATGTCCGCGACGCAGGCGCTGACCGGGCAGGGCGGGTGGCCGATGACGGTGTTCCTCACGCCGCAGGGCCGGCCCTTCTACGCGGGCACGTACTTCCCGCCCGCGCCCCGGCACGGCATGCCGTCGTTCCGCCAGGTGCTGCAGGCGATCGGCGAGGCCTGGCGGACGCAGCGCGACGAGGTCGAGGCCGCCGGCGGCCGGATCTCCTCGGCGCTCGCGTCCCGGCTCGTCTCGGCCTCCGCCGCGCCCGACGACGCCGCGCTCACGGCGGCCGTCGAGGCCCTGGCCGCCGACGAGGACGCCGGGCACGGCGGCTTCGGGGGAGCGCCGAAGTTCCCGCCGTCCATGAATCTCGAGCAGCTGCTCCGGCACGCGGCCCGGCGGCGGCTCGAGGCGGGCGAGGACATGGGCGCCTTCGAGGCCGGGTCTGGGTCCGTCGCGCTCGGCCTTGCCGGGCGGACCCTGCACGCGATGGCCCGCAGCGGCATGTACGACCAGCTCGCCGGCGGCTTCGCGCGCTACTCCGTGGACGCCGGGTGGGTCGTGCCCCACTTCGAGAAGATGCTCTACGACAACGCCCAGCTCGCCCGGGTCTACCTGCACTGGTGGCGGCTGACGGGGGAGCCGGCGGGGGCGCGGATCGCGCTGGAGACCTGCGACTGGATGGTGGCCGCCCTGGGGACCCCGCAGGGTGGGTTCGCCTCCTCGCTCGACGCGGACACGCCGGTGCGCGACGCCGACGGGACCGTGCACGGCGTCGAGGGCTTCACCTACGTCTGGACGCCGGCGCAGCTCCTCGACGTCCTCGGCACTCAGGACGCCGTCTGGGCCGGCGCCCTGCTCAAGGTCACGCCCCAGGGGACGTTCGAGCACGGCCGCTCCACGCTGCAGTTGGGCCGCGACGTCTGGCAGGACCCGCAGGAGAGCCAGCGCTGGCAGCAGCTGCGCGCGCGGCTGCTCGAGGCGCGCGACCGGCGCCCGCAGCCGACCCGGGACGACAAGGTCGTGGCCGCGTGGAACGGGCTCGCCGTCGCGGCCCTCGCGGAGACGGGCGCCCTGCTCGACCGTCCGGACCTCGTGGACGCCGCCGTCCGGGCCGCCGACCTCCTGCTCGCCGTCCACCTCGTGCCCGAGGAGCCGGCGAGCACGGACGGGGCACGAGCGCGCGTCCGGCTGCGCCGGGTGAGCCGGGACGGCGTGGTCGGAACCCCCGCGGGCGTTCTCGAGGACTACGCGGACGTGGCGGAGGGCCTGCTCGCGCTGCACGCGGTCACCGGCGAGGCCGCGTGGCTGGAGGTCGCGGGCGACCTGCTCGACACCGTCCTGACGGGCTTCTTCGACGGCGAGGCGTTCCACGACACCCCGCAGGACGGCACGGACGCCGCGCTCGCCGCCGTCCGGCGACCCCAGGACCCCGCCGACAACGCCTATCCCTCCGGCTGGTCTGCCGCGTGCGGGGCGCTCCTCTCCTACGCGGCGCTGACCGGCTCGGAGCGGCACCGCGCGGCGGCCGAGGCCGGGCTCGCCGTGGCTGCCGCCACCGGCCCGCGGATCCCGCGCGCGTTCGGGTGGGCGCTCGCCGTCGCGGAGGCCCTCGCCGACGGACCGCGGGAGATCGCCGTCGCCGGCCCCGACGACGACGAGCGGCGCGACGACCTGCACGCCGTCGCTCTCGCCGCGACGGCGCCCGGGGCGGTCGTCAGCGTCGGCGTCCCGGACGCGGCGGGCGTGCCGCTGCTCGCCGACCGCCCGCTGCGCGACGGAGCCCCCACCGCCTACGTGTGCCGCTCCTTCGTCTGCCAGGCACCGGTGACGGCGCCGTCCGCTCTCGCCGGGCAGGTCGGCGCCGTCGTCCGCCCGAAGCGAACAGCCGTCCCCACCCCTGGTGATATCGGTGAAAGCGAGTAATCATCGCTGCATGACGAACGCAGAGAGCAGTCCGGCCGCCGTGACGGCCTGGTTCACCCAGCGCCTGCCCGAGGAGTGGACGTCGTCCGCGGCGCCCGAGGTCGCCGTCGACCGCGAGGAGATCACGGTCGTCCTCACCCTCCCCCTGCCCGAGGCGTCGACCGACGCCACCGCCGCCGAGAAGGCCGAGGGGGTCGCCGGTCTGATCGCGCGGTTCCGTGAGGACACCCGCGACCGGCGGATCTCCATCGCCCGGGAGGCCGAGCACCGCTTCCGCCGCAAGGTGGCCTGGGGAGTGCGGGTCGGCGACACCCGCGAGCTGTTCACCCACCTCGCCGTGCCGGTGATGACCCGGCTGCGTCAGCCGGAGCGCCAGGTGCTCGACACCCTCGTCGAGGCCGGCGTGGCCCGGTCGCGCGCGCACGCCCTGGCGTGGTGCGTCCGGCTGGTGGGGCAGAACACCTCAGCCTGGCTGGGCGACCTGCGGAACGCGATGGAGCGGGTGGAGCAGGTGCGCAACGCGGGCCCCACCGGTCAGGGCGAGACCTCCGGGGAGTGACGCCGGAGGTCCTGCCGCCGCCGCGTCAGGCGACGGCCAGCGCGAGCCCCACGCAGTGCGCGCCGAACGCGACGACGGTCAGCGCGTGGAAGACCTCGTGGAAGCCGAACCAGCGCGGGCTCGGATCGGGCCGCTTGAGCCCGTAGACGATGCCGCCCAGGGTGTAGAAGACGCCGCCGAGGAC
>DASQJO010000063.1:0-7889 GCA_035630955.1 Kineosporiaceae bacterium | reverse complement strand
GACGACGACGTTGCTCGCGTTGGACACCGTCGGAGCCGACAGCGCGCCCGGAGTGACCGAGCCGCTCGTCACGTCACCCTTGACCAGGCCCTTCACCGAGAGCTTGAGGGGCGAGGTGCCGAGCTTGACCGAGTAGGTCCCGCTGCCGGACGGCGTGCTGATGTCGGCGTGCAGCTCCGCGGGCGCCGCGACGGCCACGGGCCGGACGGCGAGCGGGATGCGGACCGTGTTCTTCGACGGTCCCGTCCAGGTGAGGAACCCGGTCGTGAAGGCCGAGAGGGCGGCCTTGTTCGTCGTGAACCTCACGCTGAACGACTTGGTCTGCCCGGCCTTGGTGAAGACCAGCTTCGACGGGGACACGGTCACGCCGGCCTTGCCCGCCGTCGCCGTCGCCGTGTAGGTGCCCGCCCGGAGAGCCGTCACGCGACGGGTCACGGTCTGCACACCGGCGAGGCCGCCGATCGCGATCGACGGGACGTTGATCTCCGTGCCGTCGGTCGGTGCCTTCCCGCTGCCGGTGTCGATGCCGATCGCCTCGAGGAACCCGTAGTAGTCGCTGACGCCGGAGTCGTAGACCAGGCCGGGGTTGAGGAAGCGGCGCGGGTTCACGAAGCCGGCGCCCTGGGCGAACGGAATGCGCGCGGGTCGGCCGCTCGCCGACACCGTGTCGATCGCCGTCGTCATCATCGCGGACTTCACCCGGGCGGGCGACCAGGCCGGGTTCTTCTGGAGGATCAGCGCGGCGAGGCCGGCGATGTGCGGCGCCGACATCGAGGTGCCGGACTCCGGGCCGTACGCGCTGTTCCGGTTCTCCGCGCTCGGGACGACGGCGGCGATCACGCTGACGCCCGGAGCCGCGATGTCGGGCTTGAGAAGGTTGGCGCCCACGGTCTCGGCCGGTCCCCGGGAGGAGAACCCGGCGATCTGCGGGACGGGCTCCGGCTTCAGGCCGGTCGTGTCGTTCACGGCGATGGCGATCGTCGGAGCCGTGGCCGTCCCGACGTAGGCCTTGATCTTCGCGCCGGCCACGTTGTCCACCTGCACCGTCGGCACCGCGTGGATGTCGGTGTCGAGGCTGTTCGGCGTGAGGTTGACGAGCACCATGCCGACGCCGCCCGCCCGGGCGACCTCGGCCGACTTGGCGACGCGGTCGTTGACGCCCCGGTCGCAGACCACGACCTTGCCCGTGACCTTGGCGGGGTCGAGGCTGCCGTCGATGCAGAGGGCGGCGTCCGCCGCGGTCCGCCCGGCCGCCGCCGCGGCGCTGCCGAGGATCGCCGGGTGCGCGGGGACGGCCGTCCCGTTGATGCTGGAGCCCCGGTACTTCTGGCCGTTGCCGAGCTGGACGGTCCCGTAGAAGAGGTCCGTCGACGCCGCCGCGACCGTGGTCTCCCACGGGGCGAGGTGGCTCACGGTGTCGCCCGCCGGCCCGCTGTTGCCGGCCGACGCCGAGACGAAGACACCGGCCGCCGCGGCGTTGAGGAACGCGAGGTCGTCGGCCTCGATGCCGTTCGAACCGCCGTTCGGACCGACCGAGTAGTTGATGACGTCGACGCCGTCGGCGACGGCGGCGTCGATGGCGGAGACCAGGTCACCGGTCGTGCCACTGCCGGTGTCCGGGGCATCAGCGGTGCGCCACAGCGCCTTGTAGATCGAGAGCTTGGCGCCCGGCGCCATGCCCCACGTCGCCCCGAAGTCGCGCCCGGCCACGACGGCGTGGTTGACGCCGATGCCGGCTGCGGTGGAGGCGGTGTGGGTGCCGTGGGACTCGGTGTCACGGGGCGACAGCACCTCGCCGGGGGCGAGCGTGGTGCCGCCGGCGATGAGGTTGGACGCGAAGTACCGGGCGCCGATGACCTTGCTGTTGCACGTCGTGGCCGGGAACGAGTCGCCGGCCTGGCAGACCCCGAAGAAGGTCGAGCCGTCGCCCTTCTTCATCGCGATCCGGTCGGTGAGCACGCGGTACGGGACGCCGACGGCCTGTGGCGCGAGCGTCGTCACGGGCTTGCCCGCGAACGAGGCGCTCTCGGGGCGGTAGCCCGTGTCGATGACGCCGATGACGACGCCCTTGCCGGCGTTGGCCTGCCCGCCGAGCGCCGCCCACAGCCCCTTGCTGCCGCGCAGACCGAGGAAGTTGGCCGTGTTCACGGTGGACGCCTTGAGGATGCGGTCCGGGAGCACCGCCTGGACGGCGGAGTTCTCCGCCAGCTTCGCCGCCTGCTCCCCGCTGAGGTGGCCGGCGAAGCCGTTGAGGGCGACCGAGTAGCGGGTCCGCGCGCTGGCGCCGACGGAGCGCAGGACGCCGTCCTGGCGCTGCCTGAGGTAGCCGGCGTAACGCTTGGCGGCGGACGAGGAGACGTCGACGCGCTTGCCGCCCGTCGGGCGGGTGGCGGTGTAGCCGCGGACGGAACCGCTGTACGTCGTGAGCGGCTTGTCCTTGAGGACGACGATGTAGTTGCCGGCCTTGAACGGATGCGCGGCGGGCGTCGTGCGCGTCACCCGCAGCGGGGTCGTCCCCGCGGGCGCCGCCTCCGACGACGTCGCCGCGAGACCCACCGCGGTGGCCCCCATGGCCACCGTCACCCCCATGACGAGCAGAGTTCGTCTGCCACTCGGGGGTCTGATCGAACCTGGCACCGCGATCCTCCTCAGGAGCGTCCGGAGCCGCCCCCGTACGGCGCGACCTGCGTCGGCTCTGGCGCGGCATGCGAAGCAAAGCGGAGTGCTAACTCAGCGTCAAGCCGCTTCGCCGAATTCGCACCGATCCGTGACCGGAGCGGACGTGCGCTCCGCCGCGACACGCCGACCCGTCACCGACAGTGACGGCGTGCGTGAAGGGGACCTAGGAGGGCGACGGGGCGGCCACACCGGTGACGCGGTGCACGGAGAAGGTCCGGACCTCCTCCGACCCGCGATCGAACGCGGTGATCCGGCCGGCGTCCACCGACAGCGGCTCGACCAGGCGGCGCGCGACGTGACCCGCCCCGTCGGCGTAGCCGATCCACACCGGACGCCGGGCCGCGGCGGCGTCCCGGAGCAGCGCGAGCGCGGACGCCGGATCCGTCGCCGCCAGCACGGGAGGTGCGCCGACGTCGACGACGTCGACCCGCCCGGCGGCCCGGGACGCCGCCGCCTCGTCCGCGGCCCGCAGCGCCTGGACGGCGGACAGCAGCGCCGCGTCCCCGGGAGCCGGCGGCAGCGGGGTCACCGGACGCGGGCGCGAACGCGGCGGCGTCCGGTGCGTGCGCGGGCCGCGCACCACGACCTCGCCCTCCGCCGACTCCGCCGCCGGGGCGAGCCCCATGGCGCGGAGCACCGAGAGCACGGTCTCGGGCGGCGCCTGTGCGGCCAGCACGGTCGGCGCCAGCCGGCGCAGTCGCAGACCCGCGGTGCGCCGGTCGGCGAGCAGCTCGGCGAGGGCGCCCTCGTCGTCGCCGCGCACGTAGCACTGCGCCGTCCCGATCCGGATCCGGCCGTACCGGCGCGCCGTGTCCTGCACGAGGTAGGCCAGCGGCTGGGGCACCGGCGTTCGCGACGCCCGGGTCAGCCAGGCGAGCAGGTCGTCGCCGCTGCGGCCGGCGTCCAGGGCGCGGCGCACCGACTCGGGCGTGAACCTGAACACGGTGGCCCCGCCGCGGCTCTCGACGTCCGCCGCGAGCGAGAGCTCGCGGTCCAGCTCGGGCGCGAGCGGACCCGGCGCGATCGCCGTCAGGTCGGCCTGCAGGAGCACGTGGTCGACGAGCGGGGGCAGCGCGGCGTCGAGGGCGTCCGCGGCCGCCTCCGGAGACGTCAGGAGGAGCCGGCCGTGCGGTGCGAGGGCGCCCGCGCCGGTGACGCCGAGCCACGCGGCCTCGTCCAGCGCCCAGCCGACGAGCAGGGAGCGCATGCGCGCCGCGCGACGGGGAGCGGTCCAGTCGAGCAGGGCCAGCAGCGACTCGGGGTCGACGGCGCGAGGCTCCGTGGAGTGCTCGGCGAGGCGGTCGAGCGCCCACCGGCGCACCTCGGGCGCCGCGGCGCGGTCGAGGTCGCCGCCGAGCGCAGCGCGCGGGGTGTCCCGCTCGTCGCGGGTCCCGACGAGCCCGGGGGAGCGAGTGGTCGCGAGCCAGGCGGCGGCGAGCGCCGTCCAGCGGTCGCCGGTGCCGAGGTCGCTCCACGCGTCGAAGGCGGGCGTCGGTGCCCAGTGCGGGTCGAGCTCGCCGTCGTCCGAGACGAGCCCGGCGGCGAAGGCGATCTCGACCACGCGTGCCCCGACCGCCTCGTCCACCTCGAGGGCCGCCGCCGTCCGGCGCAGCTCCCGGACGCCGAGGCCGCCCGCCCGCAGCACGGGCGGCGGCGCGGACCCCCAGACCTCGCCGAGGGCGCCGACGAGCCGGACCGCCTCGGCCGCCGCACCGGCCGCGGTGTCCCGGACGCGGGCGGCGGGCTTCGGTTCGGTCTCGAGCTCGGGCGGCCGGGTCTCCGGACGCCGGTGCACGCGGCCCCCGCGCAGCGCGAGCGCGACCTCGCGGGGCAGCACGACGTGTCCGGCGTCCGCGACGCCGAGCAGACCGCGGGCGAGCAGCCACTCGACGGCGCCGGTGGCGCCGGAGCGGCGGACGGGGCGGTCGGCGTCCGACACCTGGCCGACGGGCGGGCCCCAGGTGAGCCGGTCGAGCACGGCGCGGACGCCGTCCGGCGCCTCGGCCAGGAGGCCCTCGACGACCTCGGCACGGCCGAGGTGCTCCGCGAGCCGGGCGAGGGCGGTGGACGGGTCGCCGGTCGCGGGCAGCCCGAGGTCCTCGAGCAGGTCGGCCAGCCGCTGCGGCGAGCGGCGTCCGAGCGCGTCCGCGAGCGGCGGCCCCAGCCCCGCCGGGTAGGGACCGAGGATGTCGCGGGCCGCGCGCACCAGCTGCAGCGACCGCGGCGGTCCCCACACGAGCCCGAGCCCGCGCAGCCGCTCGAGCACCGGTCCGGCCGGCGCGCCCCACAGCGCGGTGACCTGTCCCGGCGCCGCCGGCTCCGGCAGCGCGGCGAGCACCTCGAGCACCTGCAACGCAGGGGTGTCGAGCCCGTCGAGCGCACGCTGCACCGACAGCCGGCTCGCGGCCCGGACGCCGAGGCCGGACAGGTCGGTCGGCAGGGGGACCGCGAGGTCCGGGCGGTCGCGCAGCAGCGCGGCGAGCGCGTCGTCCGGGCGGGACCGCAGCTCGTCGGCGAGGCTGCGCGGCGCAGGACCGCGTCGGCTGGGCATCCTTCTCACTGTAGGCGGCGCCCCCGATACCCTGCGCGCGTGCGCGTCGGACTCGTGATCCTCCCGCAGCGGCGCTGGACCGAGCAGGCCGCGACGTGGCGCCGCGGCGAGGAGCTGGGCTTCGACCATCTGTGGACCTACGACCACCTGACGTGGGATCCCCTGGCGGGGACGCCGTGGGGTGCGACCGTCCCGACGCTGGTGGCCGCCGCGGGCGTGACCGACCGGGTCCGGCTCGGCACGTGGGTGGCCTCGCCCAACTTCCGCCACCCGGTGCCGTTCGCCCGAGAGCTGGCGGCGCTCGACGACGTCAGCGGCGGCCGCGCCGTGCTCGGCATCGGCGCCGGCGGGACGGGCCACGACGCCACGGTCCTCGGTGGCGAGGTGCTCGCACCGGCCGACCGGGCGGCCCGGCTCGAGGAGTTCGTGGATTTGCTCGACCGCGTGCTCGTCGGCGACCACGTCAGCGCCGAGGGTCGCTTCTACACCGCCGTGGACGCCCGGACGACGATCCCGTGCGTGCAGCGGCCCCGACTGCCGTTCGTCGTGGCGGCCAACGGCCCGCGGATGCTGCGGCTGGCGGCACGCGCCGGCGAGGGCTGGGCGACGACGGGGAAGCCGCGCCGCGAGGGCGACGACGAGTCGGCGTGGTGGACGGGTGTCGCCGAGCTCGCGGACCGGTTCTCGGAGGCGCTGGAGGCGGCCGGGAGAGCTCCGGACGCCGTCGACCGGATGCTCTCGATCGACGCCGGCCCGCGCTTCGCGCTGGAGTCGGTCGAGCTGTTCACCGACTACGTGGGCCGGGCGCGCGAGCTCGGCTTCACCGACGTCGTCGGGCACTGGCCGGTGCCGGGCGCCCCCGTCTACGACGCCCCCGAGGACATGGTCGAGGGGATCGCCGCCGAGCTCCCGCGCCTGCGCCAACCCTGAGCCCAGCCCCGTGTTCTGGTCGACGGAGCGGGCCGGACGATCTGGAGCTGCACGGGCCGCCCTCGTGACCGAGCATCGAGGCAGGTCGCGGGCTGGTCAGGGAGGACGCCGTGAGAACCGTCGCCATCGTCGTCGTGATCCTGGTTCTGCTGCTCGTCGTCGCCCTCGTCGTGCTCGGGGCCCGCCGCAACCGCCGGCGCGCGCAGCTGCGCGAGCGGTTCGGGCCGGAGTACGACGTCGCCGTGCGTCGCGGCAAGGACCGCCGCGCCGTCGAGCAGCGGCTGACCGAGCTCGCCGAGCGGCGCGACAGCCTGCAGATCCGGGACGTGGATCTGGAGGAGCACGAGCGCTTCGCCCAGCGCTGGGACGAGGTGCAGCACGGGTTCGTCGACGACCCGGGGCAGGCGGTGGCGGACGCCGACGGCGCCGTCAACAACGTGCTGCGCAGCCGCGGCTACCCGGTGGACACCTTCGACGACCGTGCCGCCCTGATCGCCACCGACCACCAGGACGTCGTCGAGCGGTACCGCTCGGCCCACGACACGTACGCCGAGCACCTCCAGACGGGGTCGACCGACACCGAGCGGCTGCGCCAGGCGTTCCTCGACTACCGCGAGGTCTTCGGCCGGCTGAACCAGCCCGCCGAGCAGGCCGCACCTGCCGAGCAGGCGGTGCCCACCGAGCAGGCGGTGCCCACCGAGCAGGCGGTGCCCACCGAGCAGGCCGCACCTGCCGAGCAAGCGGTGCCCGCCGAGCAGGCCGTGCCGTCCGGGGTGGACAGCCCTCCGCCGCTGGAGGACGAGCCGGTGACCGACCGGCGCGTCGTCGACGACCACGACCCGCAACGCGCGGACGAATCGATCGCCGCCGTCCGGCTCGACGCGACGGAGCAGCCGAGCCCCGAGACCCCGCGCTGACCCCTCAGGCGATGCGTTCGGCGCGGCCCGCCGGGCGGAGCAGCCCGAGCCAGAGCACGCCGGCGCCGAGTCCCGCCCCCACGAGCGCGGCGACGGTGCCCGCGAACACGACCGCGGGCGCGACGCCCTCCCACGGTCCCTCGCGGACCGCGTGCCACTGCGCCACGACGCCCCCGGCCGCGCAGGCGAGCGCGACGACGGCGGTCCACGGGTGCCGGCGCGGGCTGGCTCGCCAGACGTCGAGCCCGCGGTCCAGCCAGGCGGCCGTCCGGGCGAGGACGCTCCCGGGCCACAGGGACGCCGCGAGCGTCGCGACCTCGTCGGCGAGGTCGGGCCGCGCGGCGGCGGGCAGATGGCGGAGCCGGGCGAGCGCCGGCCGCCAGCGCTCGTGGGCGCTTCCGGCGAGGCCGCCGGCCACCGCGGCCACCACCGCGGACGCGGCGAGCAACGTCAGGCTCGCCCCGGGCGTTCCGCCGGTGGCGGTCGCGAGCGCGGCCGCGCACGCCACCAGCCCGACCGCGATGCAGATGACTCCCGTCACGCAGCCGGCCAGCACGGCGCGCGCCACCGCCGGAGGCACGGAGGCCGCGCCACGGTGCGCGACCAGCCGGACGGCGGTCGGCACGGCGACGATCGGCAGCACCAGCAGGGCGGCGGAGACGACGGCGTCGTAGGGGTCGCTGCCGAGCGGACTGGTGATCCGCACGGCGTGCGCGCGCGTGGTCGCGACGCAGAGTGCGGCGAACAGTCCTTCGGCGGCCAGGACGGCGACCCCGGCCCGGCGCAGCGCTCGCAATGGCGCTTCACCCGCG
>DASQJO010000062.1:0-6284 GCA_035630955.1 Kineosporiaceae bacterium | reverse complement strand
GGGCGCTCGAGGTGCTCGAGGAGCTGCGCGCCCATGACCCGGTCTGGCGGCTCCTCCTGATCGGGGGTGGGCTCGGCGACCGGCTCACGGCGCGGTCGTGGACCTACAAGGCGGCGATCGAGAAGCGGATCGTCGCGGCCGAGGCCGCCGGCACTGTGCAGAGGCTCGGCTTCCGGGACGACATGCCGGAACTGCTCGGCGACGTCGGCGTGATCCTCACCGCGAGCAGGCACGAGGGGTGCCACGTCGGGTTCTTCGAAGGGGTCGCGAGTGGGGCGTTCCCCGTGGCCCGGGACTGGCCCTGGGCCCGCGCCTTCGCCGGCGGCGCGCGCTCGGTGATGCCCGCGGAGTGGATCGTCGAGAACCCGGCGGAGGCGGTCGAGCGCATCCTCGCCGCGGATGCCGCCGGCGAGCTGCCCGCGCGAGGGCTCGAGGCGGCCGCGTACGTTCGGCAGCGCTACGGGGACACGGACGCCCGGCTCGGCGAGGCGCTCGGGCTCGCCTGAGCCCTCCGGACGCTCCTGCTCAGCCGGCCCGGACGGGGAACTCGGCGGCGGCCGGCTCGAGGTCCTCGACGAGCACCCGCGCGAACCGCTCGCAGACGGCGACGACGTCGAACGACCTGCGCGCCTGCCGCTGCGCCTCGCTCCGCAGCGCGTCCCAGGTCCCGTCCCGGGCGCCGGCGAGGACGCGGTCGGCGAGCTCCTCGACGAGCCCGGCGCCCTCGTCGGCGGACGCGATCCATCGCCGGTCGTAGATGGTCTCGGCTCCCGGCCAGGGCCTGATGAGCGGGACGGCTCCGCTCGCCATGCCCTCCGCGGGAGCGAGGTGGAAGCTCTCGTCGTCGCTCAGCGAGACCACCCAGCCGACCTTGCGCAGCCACGCCCCCACGTCGGGGCCGTAGGCGTCGAAGACGACGCCGTCGGCCAGCGCCGGGACGCCGCGCACCCGGCGGAGCACCTGCTCCGCCGCGGCGCGCTCCTCGGGGTCGCGCCAGGCCCACGGCAGGTCCCAGGCGAACTGGCTCTTGACGTGCAGGCTGAAGCGGGGGTCCGCCGCCTGCAGCCGCTCGGTGAGGTCGAGCGCGAGGTCCAGGCGCTTGCGGCGCGGGGTCACGCCCATCATCCCCAGCGTGAACGGGGCACCGGCCAGCTTGGGGCGGTCCAGCACGGCGCTGTCCACGTAGTTGGGGATCACGACGACCTTCTCGGCCGGCCAGCCCGTCGTCTCCCGGGTCAGCCGCGCGTAGTGCCCGCTGACGCAGACGACCTGGTCGACGGCCTCGATGTCGATGTCGTGCCACCAGGACGAGTAGAGCTCGGCGCGGTGGAGGCGGACGACGAGCCGCTGGCCGGGGCGCTTGTGGCGGCTGTACCAGGCGGCGACGGGGCTGGCCCACTCGCACAGCACCGTGTCCGCCCACTCGACGTGCGCAGCGCTGGCCGCCTCGTCGTGTCGGGCGAAGGAGGTCACGTGGTCGATTCGGAGCTCGACGTCGTCCACGCCGCGCAGCCACTCCGTGATCGCGTCGAGGAAGTGCAGCGCGTGGCCGGCGACGACCACGCGCAGCGGCCTGGTCCGGCCCGGCCACGGGGTGGCCGGGAACGTCCGGTCGAGCAGCGCGGCGACAGCGGCGTCCAGGTCGCCCGCTCCGGGCTCGTCCTCGGTGCCGAGCGGGAGGACGACAGTGCGCTTCGCCACGGCCGCCAGACCGGCGTCCACGAGGCCGCGGACGCGCTCGCTGGGGCAGAGCACCCACCGGGCGAGCGGGGCGGCGTCGACCAGGGCGGCGGGCGCGGCCACCAGCAGCTCGAGGTCGGACGGCAGGCCCACCGCCGGGAGCCAGAGCCGGCCCGCGAGCCCGGGTGCGGTGGCGGCGGCCGGCAGGTCCGTCGAGGCGGCGACGACGATGTCGCGGGGGCGCTCGGAGTCGTCCTCGGCCGGCACGGCCCCAGTGGCTCGCCGGACGTTCACACCGGCTCGCTCCAGGGCCCCCGCCAGGCGCCCGACCTCCGGCCGGTCGCCGGCGACGAGGGCGCTCAGGCCGTCCCGCCTCACGCGGCCCCCCGCCCGGCGGCGACGAGGTCGGCGATCGCCGCATCCGGGGCGACCTCGGCGGAGAAGAGGTTCCGGGTGTCGGCGAGCATCGGGACCTCCTCGGGGCCGCTACCGCGGACGAGCACGGCGGGGACGCCGCGGTCGCGCGCCGCGCGCAGCAGGTCGAGCACGGTCCGGTCCCGCTCGGGGACCTCGTAGGTCCCGAGGCCGGACCAGGGTCCGTCCCGGCCGGCCGCGGCGTCGACGACGAGCACGTCCGGCAGGACGGTCGCGAGGACGGCGAGCGCGTCGTCGGGGCGCAGCGGCTGCACGTGCGCCTCGTCGCCCCACCGCTGCCGGGCCACCTCGTCCGCGACCACGGCTAGCACCGGCCGATCCCTGGTGGTGACGAGAACGGCGGAGGCCGCGAGCAGACGGTCCGGGAGCCGCTGCGCGGCTGGTTCGGCCGGCGCGCCGGCCCTCGGCGTCCCCGTCCCACGCGTCGCGGGTCCGCGCTCCCTGACCGTGGGCGACGAGCTGTCCGGCCTGGCCCGGCGTCCGCGCCGGCGACGGGCGATCCGGGCGGCCGCGTGCGGCAGGTCGGCGAGGCCCTTGCGGGGGTTCTTCGCGACGCCGCGGAGCAGCCGCGCGACCTGGACGGAGGTCGAGTCCTCCAGGCGGCGCAGGCGGAGGGTGACACGGGCGAGCTCGGCCTCGGTCTCGCGCAGGCGGCGCGCGAGGTCGGCGGCGTCGAGCACCGGTGGGGTCGGGACATCCATGAGCGGCGTTCCGGCTCCTAGGCGAGGTCCAGCGGGGGGAACGGTCCGGGATCGGCAGGCGCCGGAGCCGCCCTGTCGCCCAGCACGCGGCCGTAGACCTCGCGCACCAGGGCTTCTTGCCGCTGCCACGAGAACTCCTCCACGAGCGCCGCCCGCTGCTGCGGGGACAGGACCCCGGCGCGGCCCTCGAGCACGGCCGAGACGGCACGCACGAGGTCCTCGACGTCACCGGTGCGGAACACGTCGCCGAGGCCGTGCCGCCGCACGAAGGCCGCCATCTCCTTGGCGTCGCTCACGACCTGCGGCAGACCGGCGTGCAGGTACTCGAAGAGCTTGTTCGGCAGTGCCGCGTCGTGGTTGGGGAAGCCGCCCTCGAGCGGGTGCACCCCGACGGTCGCGGTCGCGAGGTAGTCGAGGAGCTCGCCCTGCGGGACCGGGGCCAGCACCGTCAGCCGGTCCTCGACGCCCAGCTCCTCCGCGCGCTCCAGCAGCCCGGGGGTCATGGGGTGCGGGAACGGGACGGTGATGATCGCCAGGTGGACGCCGGGCAGCTTCGGCAGCGCCTCGACGAGCAGGCCGACGCCCCGGGAGTGGTGCACCCCGCCGCTGTACACGAGCAGGGGGACGTCAGGGCCGACCTTGGCGTCGGTGCGCACGTCCCGAGCGGGGGTGGGCGACAGCGGGCGGGCGACGGGCACGTTGAGAACGACGGTCGGACGGGCGTCCAACCCGAGCCGTTCCTCGAGGCGTCCGGCGATGGGCTCGCTGACCGTCAGGACGGCGTCAGCGAGCCGGGCGTACCGCTTCTCGTGGTTGAGGACCGCCTGGAGGCCGCGTGCGCCGCCGGGCTGCTGCTTCGGTGGGATGCCGGCGAAGTCCTCGCGGGCGTCGTAGACGAGGCGGGTGTCGCGCCCGCGCGCCCGGAGCGTGACGGCGGCCTTCCACGCGGCGCCGAGGACCTTCGGGTCGTGGGCGTGGATGACGTCGGGCTCGAGCTCCTCGAGCACCGGGCGGAACGCCAGCTGCCAGTCGCCGATCTCCGGGTACGCCGACAGCTCGTCGACGAGGATCCGCGACGCCAGCCGGCGGCGCGTCCACGCCTTCCGGTACCGCTTCCAGGCGCCGTCGAGCTTCGACTGCGCCACGCGCCGGGCCATCAGCATCGGCACGTACGCCTGGAACAGGGGCTTGGCGACGCGGGCGGAGACGGTCGGCGTGGTCGCGGCCGTGTCCACCCGCAGCCGCGCCCGCATGAGCGTCGCCTGGTACTCGGTGTTCGAGTGCAGGCCCAGGATCGGGGGCCGCGAGTGCCGCCGGCGCTTGGCACCCGCACGCGTGCCGTCCACGAGCAGGCGCGACACGGGGACGAGCCGCACCTCGACGGGCCCGAGCGCGTGCGCGTGATGGTCGTCGTCCGGAGACAGGCAGGCGATCGTCACCCGGTAGCCGGCACGGGCCAGGGTGAGCGCCATCTTCTTGCCGCGAGAGTCGATGTCGAGGAGCGTCGGGCGCACGAGGACGACGTGCGGGGTCCGGGGCGCTCCCGCCCCCGTCGGCACTTCCTGGTTCCGGCTCGTCACCGTCTGGTCTCCCATCGTTGGCCGCCGCGTCTCAGGCCGGGGCGGCCGTCTCCTGGCTCTCGAGCGCGACCTCGGGCAGCTTGACGTCCACCGTCCTCCCGCTCGACGCCGACTCGATCACGGCCTCGGCGACGGCGACCGTCGCCAGCCCCTGCGCCATCGTCACGATGTCCGCCGGCTTGCCGAGCACCGCGTCCCGGAACGCCTCGTGCTCGGTCCGCAGCGGCTCGGGCTTGGCGATGGCGTACCGGACCATGTCGCCCTCGGAGACGCCGCGGAACTCCGCCAGGCTCCCCCACGGCGTCGGCGCGGTGCCGTTGGCGTGGAACGTGAGGTCCGCCGTCAGCGTGTCGGCGATGAAGGCGCCCTTCTCGCCGGTCACGATCGTCACCCGCTCCTTCATCGGGGACAGCCAGTTGACGAGGTGGTTGGTCACGGTGCCGTCCTCGAGGGAGCCGACGACCGCGACGAGGTCCTCGAACTCGCGGCCGCTCTTGAAGGCCGTCCGGGCCGCGACCGAGCGGAACCGCGATCGCGTCACCCACGCCGTGAGGTCGATGTCGTGCGTCGCGAGGTCCTTGACGACGCCCACGTCCGCGATGCGCGCCGGGAACGGACCCTGGCGACGCGTGACGACCTGGTAGACGCTGCCGAGCTCGCCCTGCTCGAGGCGCGTCCGCAGGTGCTGCAGCGCCGGGTTGTACCGCTCGATGTGCCCGACGGCGCCGACGAGGCCGCGGGCGGCGAAGGTCTCCGCGAGGCGGCGGGCGCCGTCGCCGTCCGGGGCGAGCGGCTTCTCGATCAGGGCGTGCACGCCGGCGTCGGCGAGGGCCAGGCCGATCTGCTCGTGGTAGGCGGTGGGCACCGCGACGACGCAATAGTCGAGGTGGGCCTGCATCAGGTCCTCGACCGACCGGTGCAGGTCGAGGCCGCCCGCCACCTGGTGCGGATCTCCCATGGGATCGGCGACGGCGACGAGGTCGACGCCCGCCAGCGACCGCAGCACCCGGGCGTGGTGGCGGCCCATCATGCCCAGGCCGATGAGCCCGGCGCGCAGCGTGCCCGCCATCAGGAGCCGGCCCCGGCGAGGGTGTTGACGGCCTCGACGACGCGCTCGAGGTCGCCGTGCGACAGCGAGGGGTGCACCGGCAGCGAGAGCACCTCGCGCGCGGCGCGCTCGGTCTCGGGCAGGTCGAGCGTCAGCCCGAACGACGGCAGCCGGTGGTTGGGGATCGGGTAGTAGACGCCGCTACCGATGCCGTACTCGTCCTGCAGGGCGGTGGCGAAGCCGTCGCGGTCCTCCGGCACGCGGATCGTGTACTGGTGGTAGACGTGGGTGGCGCCGGGCGCGACCGGCGGGACGACGACCCCGCGCAGGTTCGCGTCGAGGAACGCGGCGTTCTCCTGCCGCTGCTTGGTCCAGGCGGCCAGCTTGGTGAGCTGCACGCGGCCGATGGCGGCGTGCACGTCCGTCATCCGGCAGTTGAAGCCGACGACCTCGTTCTCGTAGCGGCGCTCCATCCCCTGGTTGCGCAGCAGCTTGACCATCCGCGCGACCTCGTCGGTGGCGCAGGAGACCATGCCGCCCTCGCCCGACGTCATGTTCTTCGTCGGGTAGAGGCTGAACATCGCGAAGGTGCCGAACGTGCCGACGGGACGGCCCTGCCAGGTCGCGGCGTGCGCCTGCGCGGCGTCCTCGAAGATCTGGAGGCCCCGCCGGGAAGCGATCTCCCCGCGGCGGGTCATGTCCGCGGGCTGGCCGTAAAGGTGGACGGGCATGACGCCGACGGTCCGGTCCGTGACGGCGGCCTCCACGGCCTCCGGCGAGAGGTTGAAGGTCTGCGGGTCGATGTCCGCGAAGATCGGCGTGGCGCCGGTGAGCGCGACC
>DASQJO010000061.1:0-6043 GCA_035630955.1 Kineosporiaceae bacterium | reverse complement strand
GCTGCTTGCCTACCGCGGGGACGCGGTCAACGACTACGCGTCCGATCCCGTGGCCCGCACGCCCGACCGCCGCCGGCTGCTGCGCGCCTACCACACGAGCAGCGCGACGCTGAACCTCGTCCGGGCGTTCACGAAGGGCGGCTTCGCGGACCTCCGCCACGTCCACGAGTGGAACCGCGGTTTCGTCGCGACGGCGGCGAACGCCCGCTACGAGGCGCTCGCCCGCGACATCGACCGGGCGATGCGGTTCATGGCCGCCGCGGGCGCCGACTTCGACGCGCTCCGCACCGTCGACCTCTACTCCAGCCACGAAGGGCTGATCCTCGACTACGAGCGCCCGCTCACCCGGATCGACTCCCGCACCGGCCTGCCGTACAACGTGTCGGCGCACTTCGTGTGGATCGGCGAGCGGACCCGCCAGCTCGGCGGCGCGCACGTCGATCTCATGAGCCGCGTCCGCAACCCGCTCGGCGTCAAGCTCGGCCCGGCGACGACACCCGAGGACGCGCTCGCGATCGTCGACAGGCTGAACCCCGACGACGAGCCCGGCCGGATCACGCTCGTCAGCCGCATGGGCGCCGGCAACGTCCGGACCTCGCTGCCGCCGCTCGTCGAGGCCGTGTCGAAGGCCGGCCGGAACGTGCTGTGGATCTGCGACCCGATGCACGGCAACACGTTCGAGGCGGCGTCCGGCTACAAGACCCGCAAGTTCGACGACGTCATCGACGAGGTGCGGGGCTTCTTCGAGGTGCACGAGGAGCTCGGCACCGTGCCGGGCGGCCTGCACCTCGAGCTCACAGGCGACGACGTCACCGAGTGCCTCGGCGGCGCGGAGGAGATCGACGAGGCCGACCTCGCCACGCGCTACGAGACGCTGTGCGACCCGCGCCTCAACCACCAGCAGGCGCTGGAGATCGCCTTCCTCGTCGCCGAGATGCTGGGCCGCCGCTGACCGGGACGGCCGCCCCAGGGGCACGAGCAGCCGGTCCGACCTGCATAGGGTGATGGGATGACACGCGAGAGCTTCGTCGACCTCCGCTCCGACACCGTCAGCAGGCCGACCCCGGGCATGCGGCAGGCCATCGCCGACTCCGTGGTCGGGGACGACGTCTACGGCGAGGACCCGACGGTCAACGAGCTCGAGGCGCACGTCGCGGTGTTGCTCGGGCACGAGGCCGGCCTGTTCTGCCCGACCGGCTCGATGACGAACATGCTCGGCGTCCGCGCGCTCGTCGCGCCCGGCCAGGAGCTGCTGTGCGACGCCCTGGCGCACGTCGTCCGCGCCGAGCTCGGCGGACACGCCGTCCTCGGCCAGGTGAGCACCCGCACCTGGCACGCCGAGCGGGGACGGCTGGACGCCCAGGCCGCGCTCGCGATGGCGGTACCGGACGCCGGTCCCTACATGGTCTCGACGGCGGCGATCGCCGTGGAGAACACGCACAACTTCGGCGGGGGCACGATCCAGCCGCTGGAGCAGCTGCAGCGCCTGAAGCAGGGCGCGGACGAGATCGGCGTCAAGGTCCACCTCGACGGCGCCCGGCTCTGGAACGCCCACGTCGCCACCGGCGTCCCGCTCACCACCTACGGAGCGCTCGCCGACACCGTGTCCGTGTGCCTCAGCAAGGGGCTCGGCGCACCGATCGGCTCGGTGCTCGTCAGCACCGCCGAGCGGATCGCGCAGGCCCGGGTCTGGCGCAAGCGCTACGGCGGCGGCATGCGGCAGGTCGGGGTCCTGGCAGCCGCCGGCCGCTACGCCCTGGACCACCACCTCGTGCGCCTCGCCGACGACCACGCCCGTGCCCGCCGGCTGGCGGACGCCGTCGCCGCCGTCCGGCCCGACCTCGTCGACCCGGACACGGTCGAGACGAACATCGTCGTGCTCGACGGGCTCGCCGCCGCCGACGTCGCCGCGGCGGCGCGCGACGAGGGCGTGCTGGTCTCCGTGCTCGGGCCCCGCCGGGTGCGCCTGGTCACGCACCTGGACGTCGACGACGACGGGTGCGAGCGCGCGGCCGAGGTGCTCGCGAAGGTGCTCGCCTGAGCCCCCGCTGTGAGGAGCGCCGTCCACGCGGTGCGAGGATGAGGCCGTGACCGAGGTGGGGAAGGACACCGATCGTGTCCTCCCTCCGGGGCAGCGTCCCGCGGACGGTTTCCGCGTGCGGCACTACGGACCCGTGCCGCGGTTCCGGCCCGCCACCTGGCGACTGACGGTCAACGGCGCGACATCGACCGGGTGCGAGCGGCAGCTGACCTACGAGGAGATCGACGCCCTGCCCTCGGCGAAGGTCCGGGCCGACCTGCACTGCGTGACCAAGTGGACGGTCGTGGACAACGTGTGGGAGGGCGTGCCCACCCGCACCCTGCTCGACCTCGTGCCGCCCGCGCCCGACGTCACCCATGTCATGGCCTGGGCCGAGTACGGCTACTCGGCGACGCTCCGGCTGGAGGACTTCGCGTCGCCGCGTGCGCTGCTCGCCACGCACCACGACGGCGAGCCGCTGACTCCCGAGCACGGCTTCCCGCTCCGGCTCGTCGTCCCGCACCTGTACGCGTGGAAGGGCCCGAAGTGGCTGCGCGGCATCGAGTACCTGACGGGACTCGTCCGCGGGTTCTGGGAGGAGCGCGGCTACCACGCCGTCGGCGACCCCTGGCGCGAGGAGCGGTACTCCTACCAGGAGTGAGCCGGGGCCAGGTCGACCCGCCGAGATGTGAGCGATGACGGTGGCCGGCCGCTCCTTACTCGCAGGCCACACCGTCGCCGTCACGGTCCAGGCCGGGCCGGTAACCGGGATCTCCGCGATACAGGGGGGTGTCCCCGGCGGCTCGAGCCGCGGAGCAGTTGGCGTAGTAAACGCTCCCGCCACCACCCGAGCCACCGCCACCGCCAACAAGCCCCTGCGCCTGGGCGGTGACCGTCACGCGCTTCGTGACGGTGACCTTCGTCGTTGAGCGCTTCGTCACCGTCACCGTCGATGTCGTCGGCTCCGATGTCGGAGTCACCGTCTCCGTCTGAGTCTCGGTGACCGTCTCGGTGGTCGGAGCCGCCGCGGCCGACAAACTCGAGGCCGCATCGCTGCCCGACGAGCACGCCCCCAGCGCCACGCACGAGCCCGCCACCAGCACCCATGCTGCCCTGTTCATGGGTACTCCCCTTATCGCCCGTTTTGCCCCCGAGCAAGAGGCACGTTACACGCCGTGCTGCGGGCGTAACCCAGATCGGGCAAATCGGCCGTCCGCGTCAGGACGCGCCCTTGCGCAGCGCTTCGATGGTCGACGTGAGCCGATCGACCCGTACGGCCAGCACACCGAGGTTCCTCGCCGCCACAAGCAGCGCTGCCTCGTCGGCGTAGGGATCGAGGATCCGGGCCGCCTCGCGGATGGCCCGGACGAGACCGGCGCGCTCTCGCATCGCGCGCTCGATCGGCGTCATGCCGGTCACCTTCTCACGGGCACGAGAGCTACAAACGGCGATGAACAACTCGGGCAGCGCGCCGAGCTGATCCCGACAGCTTGCAGCGGCCTCACCGATATACCGCTGCTCGCGCCGCACCACCTCCGGGAGTGGACCAGGTGTAGCGAGCAGCACGTATCAGGGTCCCGTGCGCGGCGTCTTCCCCTGGACGGAGCAACCAGGGCACGATCGGCGACGACGGCGTGGAGGGGACCGGCCATGGGGTTCTTCGACAGGAGCGTCGGCGGCATCACCGAGCTTCGGGTGCACGGGGTGTCCGGGACACCGCCCGAGAGCATGCTCGGCCACCCGCACCTGCAGCGGATCGCGGGGGACGGGACGACGGGCTTCTACCGGCGCCTGTGGGAGGCCGAGAGCACGTCCGCCGACCGCGACGGGCGCCGCCTGGAGGCGTACTCCTGGGGCGGGCTGACCTCCGGCGGCTGGTCGCGAGCCCTCTGGCTGCTCCTCATCCCGTTCATGCTGCTCAACGTCGCCTTCTTCATGACGCCGTTCCCGTGGGTCGCCGACGACGGCGAGGGGTCCGAGCGCCGGCGCCGGATCGGGGCGGAGGCCCTGCAGCGGCTGCTCGCCCTCGCGTTGACGGTGACGCTGACGCTCGCCGCGATCGGCGTCTTCCTCGACCTGCTGGCGTGGCAGTGCGCCGGCGGGCAGCGGTGCGCCAGCCCGACGTGGCCGCTGGGTCTGCTCGTCGCGCCCGGCGTGGAGCTGCCGAGCCAACGGCTCGCCCTCGGCGCGATGGGCGTCCTGCTCGTCATCGGCCTCCTCGCGCTGCTGGGCCGGTCGACGTGGCGCGCGAACGAGACGGTGAATCCGCCGGACCCGCACGGCCAGGACCCGGACTCGTGGCGCAGCCCGCTGGAGAGCCGCGACTTCTGGCGGGGCGGGACGCCGGTCAAGCGGCTGCGCTGGCTGCACGTCGCTGCCGCGATGGCGGTGCTCACCGTGCTGACGATGGCCCCGCTCGCGTCCGCCGACCTGGGGGACGCGGTCCGGCTGCAGTCCGCGCCCGACGTGCTCGCGGTCCTCGGCCTGCTCGTCGTGGCCGGGTGCGCGGTGTGCGTGCTCCAGCCCTCGCTCAGCGAGCGGGTCCGGACGTCGCGGGCGGCGGGCGACGAGCCGGCGGACGTGCGGCGGCCGGAGTGGTGGCTGCTCGTCGCCGCAGGCCTGCTGGTGATCGTCAGCGACGTCGTCGCGTGGACGGCGCCCTCCCTCGGCCTCGCCCAGCCGACGTGGCAGGCACCGGAGATCCTGCCCTGGTTCACCGCCGCCAGCACGATCGCGTTCGTCGCGGAGGCCGCCGTGCTCACCGCGTTCGGGCTCCTCGTGCTCGCCTCCGCCACGCGCAGGCGGTCGCGGACCGAGCTGCCCTGGCGGGGACTGGGCTCGGTGGCGTTCGCCCTCATCGCGTGGGCCTTCGCCGGGAGCTTCGCCGTCGCGCTGCAGCTCTGGGTGGCCGGCGGGCTGGGCAACCCGGCTCCCGAGGGCGTGCCCGGCGCCGTCGCGAACCCCCTGCTGATCCCGCTGCCATACTTCTGGGGCGGGGTCGCCCTGCTCGGTGCGCTGGTGGCGCTCGCCGTCGCCCTCCTCGTCGCGCTGGCCGCGGCCTGGAGGATTCGCGGGCGGCTGCTCGAGCCCGTGACCGAGCGCGAGCGGCGGGCCGCGGGCGCCATCCACCTGGCCGCGCTGTACCCGGCCGAGCTGGGCGGCGCCGCCTCGCCGCCGCAGGAGGTCCGCGACCGCGAGCGCCGGATCGCCTGGCGCCTTGCGCTCGGGCAGGCGACCGACCAGGCGGTGCACGTGATGGGCTGGCTCGTCTGCGCCGCCTCCGTGATCGTCGTCGCCGCGGCCGTGCTCGACCTGCTCGACGGGCGGTGGATCACCGGTCCCGGGCAGGGACTGCTGGCGGTCGGCAGCTGGGTGCTCGCGCTGGCGGCGGCGAGCTTCTTCACGCTCGCGTATCGCGCCTACGACACGCCGGCCCTGCGCCGCACCGTCGGCATCCTGTGGGACCTCGGAACGTTCTGGCCGCGGGCCACGCACCCGCTCGCGCCACCGTGCTACACCGAGCGCGCCGTCCCGGAGCTGCTGCACCGCACGGAGTTCCTGCTGGACGGTTCACCCGAGGTGCCGCCGAGGCCGGAGCCGCCGGCCACCGTCGTCCTGTCGTGCCACTCGCAGGGGACCGTGATCGGCGCGGCGGTGGTGTCGACCAGCACCTACGCGGTGCTCGACCGGATCGCGCTGCTCACCTACGGCTGCCCGCTGCGCCGGCTGTACTCGGGCTTCTTCCCCACGTACTTCGGCCCGAAGGCCCTCGAGCGCCTCGGCGAGCTGCTCGCGGGCTCCTCGACGGAACGACACCGCTGGCCGTGGCTCAACCTCTACCGGGTCAGCGACCCGATCGGGAGCTGGGTCTTCGGCGCGGTCGAGGCGTGCGAACCGCTGGCGGACGCGGTCACCCCCTCCCCTCGCGAGGTCGACTGGCAGTTCGTGGACCCGCGCTTCGGGCGTCCCCCGGGGGACCTGGCGTACCCGCCGGTGCTCGCGCACTCCGACTACTGGCTGGAC
>DASQJO010000060.1:0-7401 GCA_035630955.1 Kineosporiaceae bacterium | reverse complement strand
GGGCTCGAGGGCGCAGAACGCGTGCCCGAGCCCCTCGGCGACGTAGAGCGCGCGGCGCTCGCGGTCGTCGAGCCGCACCGCCTCCCACCGGCCGAAGGCGGGCGACCCCACCCGCAGGTCGACGACGACGTCGAGCACCGCGCCGCGCACGCAGGTGACGTACTTGGCCTGCCCGGGCGGAACGTCGGCGTAGTGGATGCCACGCACGACGCCCGGGCGGGACACCGAGAGGTTGGCCTGCGCGAGACCGAGCGGGTGCCCCACGGCCTCCAGCTGCTCGGACCGGAACCACTCGAGGAAGGTGCCGCGCTCGTCGCCGTGCTGGACGGGGGTCAGCACGTAGGCGTCGGGGACGGCCGTCGGTTGGGGCTCCACGGCGGCCATCGTAAGGACGGATCGTTCCTGGCAGACGTGGTCCCGGCGTTAGATTGACGCGCGTCCGCACCGACCCCCGGGAGTGCCGTGAAGATCGTCGTCACGGGTGGCGCCGGCTTCATCGGCTCCACCTACGTCCGCAACCTGCTCGGCGGCGACCCCGCCTTCGCCGTGCCGGGCGAGCCCGACCGGGCCGAGGTCGTCGTGCTCGACGCCTTCACCTACGCCGGCGACCGCTCCAACCTGGCGTCCGTGGTCGAGGACCCGCGACTGACGGTGGTCGAGGGCGACGTGTGCGACGAGGACGTCGTCGACGCGATCCTCGCGGACGCCGACGCCGTCGTGCACTTCGCCGCGGAGTCGCACGTCGACCGCTCGATCGCCGGCGGCGCGGAGTTCGTCCGCACCAACCTGCTCGGCACGCAGACCCTGCTCGAGGCCGCCGTCCGCCGCGGCCTGGACCGCTTCGTGCACGTGTCGACGGACGAGGTGTACGGCTCGATACCGTCCGGCTCCTGGTCGGAGACGCACGTGCTGGAGCCGAACTCGCCGTACGCCGCGAGCAAGGCGGGGTCGGATCTGCTCGCCCGCGCCTACGGCGTCACGCACGGCCTCGACGTGCGGATCACCCGCTGCTCCAACAACTACGGCCCGTACCAGTTCCCCGAGAAGGTCATCCCGCTGTTCGTCACGACCCTGCTGGACGGCGGCACGGTGCCGCTCTACGGGGACGGCGGCAACGTGCGGGACTGGCTGCACGTCGACGACCACTGCCGCGGCGTCCACCTCGTGCTCACGCGCGGCCGGCGGGGCCAGATCTACAACATCGGCGGCGGAACCGAGCTGACGAACCGCGAGCTCACCGAGCGGCTGCTGGCGGCGTGCGGCGCCGACTGGTCGCGGGTACGGCAGGTGCCCGACCGCAAGGGCCACGACCGCCGGTACAGCGTCGACCCGTCGAAGATCATGACTGAGCTCGGGTACGCGCCGCAGGTGCTCTTCGACGACGGGCTGGCGGCCACGGTCGCGTGGTACCGGGACAACCGCGGCTGGTGGGAGCACATGCGGGCACGGGCGGCAGCGCTCACGGTATGAGGACGAGCGTGCTCGTGACGGGCGCCGAGGGGATGCTCGGCGCCGACGTCGTCCCGGTGCTCTCCGCGGCCGGCCTCGACGTGACCCCCGCCGGCCGGGCCGCGGTCGACGTGACCGACGTCGCCGCCGTCGCGTCCGCGGTCGCGGGTCACGACGTGGTCGTGAACTGCGCGGCCTGGACGGCCGTCGACGACGCGGAGACCGCCGAGGGCCGCGCCTTCGAGGTCAACGCCACCGCAGCCGCCTCCCTGGCGGGAGCCTGTGCGGACGCCGGGGCCCGGCTCGTCCACGTCTCGACCGACTACGTCTTCGACGGGTCGGCACGGACGCCGTACGCCGAGGACGCGCCGATCGCCCCGCGGACGGCGTACGGCCGGACCAAGGCGGCCGGCGAGTGGGCCGTCCGCGCCCGGCTGCCGGACCGGTCCTGGATCCTGCGAACCGCGTGGCTCTACGGGGAGCACGGCCCGAACTTCGTCCGGACGATGGCGCGGCTCGAGGCCGAGCGCGACGTCGTCGACGTCGTCGACGACCAGTGGGGTCAGCCGACGTGGACGCTCGACGTCGCCCGGCGGATCGCCGACGTGCTGCGCGTCGGCCCGCCGGCCGGCACCTACCACGCGACGTCGGCAGGCCGGACGACGTGGTTCGGGCTCGCCCGCGCCGTGTTCGCGCTGCTCGGGGCCGACCCCGAGCGCGTCCGTCCGACGACGTCGGCGGCGTTCGTGCGACCCGCGCCGCGCCCGGCCTGGTCGGTGCTGGGCCACGAGGGCTGGGCCCGGGCCGGGCTTGACCCCCTGCCGGACTGGGAGGACGCACTGCGCCGTGCCGCGGCCGGGACGTCGCTCCTGGCCCGCGCCGGCCGTCAGTAGGCGCCGGCGCCCTGGACGACGGCCCGCCAGGTGCGCCACAGGATCGACAGGTCGAGCGCCATCGACCAGTTGTCGACGTAGCGCAGGTCGAGCCGCAGCGACTCCTCCCAGGAGAGGTCGCTGCGTCCGCTGATCTGCCAGAGGCCGGTCATGCCGGGGCGGACGCGCAGCCGGCGGACGGCGTCGTCGTCGTAGCCGGCGACCTCCTCGGGCAGCGGCGGTCGCGGCCCGACCAGCGACATGTCGCCGCGGACGACGTTGATCAGCTGCGGGAGCTCGTCGAGCGAGAAGCGGCGGATGATCGACCCGACCCGGGTCACGCGCGGATCCTTGCGGATCTTGAACAGCATGCCATTGCCATCGTCGAACTCGGCGAGGAGCGCGCGCCGCTCCTCGGCGTCCCAGACCATCGACCGGAACTTGTACATCGTGAAGCGCTCGCCGGCGACGCCGACGCGGACCTGGCGGAAGAACACGGGTCCGGGGCTCTCCAGCCGGATGGCGAGGGCGAGCAGGCCCAGCACCGGCGACGCGAGCAGGAGCAGCAGCGCGGAGACGACCCGGTCGAAGACCGTCTTGACGAGCATCCGGGCGCCGCCGAGCGTCGGGCGCTCGAGGTGGAGCAGCGACAGCCCGGCCACCGGGCGGATCGACAGCCGCGGGCCCGCGACCTCGATGATGCCCGGCGAGACGACGAGGTCGACCGACCGCTCCTCGAGCGCCCACGACAGGCGGCGCAGCGACTGCCCGGAGAGGTCGGGGTGCGAGACCACGGCGACGACGTCGGCGTCGACGGTGTCGACCGCCTCGATGATCTGGTCGGGGTCGCCGACCACAGGGATGCCGTTCACGTGCGAGACCGCGATGCCCGCCGACTGCGGCACGCAGGCGCCGACGGCGACCAGTCCGTGCTGCGGCTCCTGCCGGAAGGTGTCGATGACGGCGACGGCGGAGTCCGCGCGTCCGACGACGAGCACCCGCTGCAGGCCGTGCCCGGCGACCCGCAGCCGTGAGATCCACGAGCGCAGCAGATGCCGCCCGACCAGCGAGAAGACCAACACCGAGGGGACGGCCAGGAGGACGTACCCGCGCGAGACGTCCCGCCGCAGCACGTAGGACGTCACGGCGACGGCGGTGAAGAGGGCCAGCGAGGCGATCCCGGCCCTGCGGTACTCCTCCGGGCCGGCGCCGAGGAAGCGCGACTCGTACCCGCGCTGGAGCGCGACGAGGGCGACCCAGACCAGCGGCAGCAGCAGGCTGATCGCGACGTAGGGCAGCGGCCACGCCAGGCCGTACCTGACGATCAGGGCCGTCAGCGTGGCGACGGCGGCGGCCGCGGCGTCGCTGGAGATGGCCAGGCTGCGGTAGCGGTCGAGGAGGGTGCCGGGGTCCGGCCGGCGGTCCCGCCGGCTCAGCGGGGACCGGAAGGCCCGGTCACGGAGTGCGGTCGAGGGCGGTGCGGCGTGGAGGGCTCGCGGGCGGCGCGGAGCGGAGGCGGTCGAGCCGTGGGCGACGTCGTGCTCCCGGGACGCACCGATGGTCATCCCGCAGTTCCTCCTGGGTTGTCACGCCCCTGATCGGGGCCCCCGAACGGCTCGACCGGACGGAGTGACTATAGAACTGGGAGTGAACGCCGGGGGGCGTCAATGGCGGATTCCACCCGCTGATGTCACTCAGGGTGCGCAACGGGGCCGTCGTCCGGCCTCGCTCGTCACGCCTGGCGGGACTTCCGTGCCCCGTTGACCTTTTCCTGCGCTCTGAGCCATCCGTCCCGGATCACGGCGTCCACCGCCTCGACCGCGTCGCCGAGGACGAACGGCAGCTCCTTGCGCTCGGTGGCGGAGAAGTCCTTGAGCACGAAGTCCGCGGGATCCATGCGGCCCGGCGGGCGGCCGATGCCGATCCGCAGCCTGCTGTAGTCACGCGTGCCCAGGGAGCGGCTGATCGACCGCAGGCCGTTGTGGCCGCCCTCGCCGCCCCCGAGCTTGAGCTGGAGGTCCCCGAACGGGAGGTCGAGCTCGTCGTGGACGACGAGGAGGCGCTCGGGCTCGACCTTGAAGAAGCGGACGGCCGACGTGACCTGCCCGCCGGACTCGTTCATGTACGACGTGGGCACGGCGAGCACGACCCGCTCCCCCGGCCGGCCCCCGGACGGCGCGAGCCTGGCCTCCGCCACCTGGGCGCGGGAGCGGTGCGCGGAGAGCCTGGCCCCCAGGTCACCGGCGAGCTGCGCGACGACCATCGCCCCCACGTTGTGCCGGTTGCCGGCGTACTGCGGCCCCGGGTTGCCCAGCCCGACGACGAGCCAGGGGCCGGCCGGCCCTGCGTCCTCTGCCATGCCCCTGACCCGTCCCGCAGAACCCTCGGATCAGCCCTCGCCGGCGGTCTCGCCGGCCGGCTCCTCGACGACGTCGCCCTCGGGCGCGGGCTCCTCACCGGTGTCCGCGGCACCCGCGGTCGCGATGACGACGACGAGGGCCTCGGGGTCGGTGACCAGGATGGCGCCGGCGGGCAGCGTGATCTGCCCGGCGTGGATCTGGGTGCCCTCCTCGGCGGCCTCGACCGAGATCTCGATCGACTGCGGGATGGCGGTCGCCTCGACCTCGAGCGACAGCGTGGTCAGCTCCAGGGTGGTGAGGCCGTCTCCGGCCGGCTCTCCCGTGACGTGCACGGGGACGTCGACCGTGACCTTCTCGCCGCGCCGGACGAGGACGAGGTCCACGTGCTCGATCTCGCCGCGGACCGGGTTGCGCTGCACGTCCTTCGGCAGGGCCAGCTGCGTCGCGCCGTTGCCCAGGTCGAGCGTGAGCAGGGTGTTGGAGTGCTTGAGCGCCAGCATCGTGGCGTGGCCCGGCAGCGCGACGTGCACCGGGTCGGTGCCGTGCCCGTACAGGACGGCGGGGATCTTGTGGGCGCGGCGGAGCCGGCGCGCGGCGCCCTTGCCGAACTCGGTACGGCTCTCGGCGGTCAGCTTGACCTCGGACACGGCGACTCTCCTCGTCAGCAGCGGTGCGGTTCGGGGCCCGGCGTTGGCGCGCTCCACGAACGCACCGCGTCGATCACGGCGCCGCTCCGCTGTGGGACGGATCGAGCGGCGACCCTCGCCGAGGCAACCTGGCCATGTTAGCCGACCACGACGAGGTGCGGCGCGGGGACGAGGAGTCCCCGCGCCGCACGCCTCACCGGCGAGGAACCGTCACTGCCCCGTCACCAGGTTGGAGGCGCCCGAGGCCGGGCTGCTCCCGACCGCGTTCGTCGCCACCACGGTGAACCGGTAGGAGCCGACGGCCGGCAGGGTCATGACGTACGACCGGGTGAAGGTCGAGAGCACCGGGGACGACGTCTGCCCCAGCACCTGCCCGTCCGTGCCGTACCGGGTCGCCGTCACGACGTACCCGGTGATCGGCGAGCCGCCCGTGGACGCCGGGGCCGACCAGCGGGCGGTCGCGGTGATCGCCCCACCCGCCGTGCCGGCGCTGGCGCTCCCGATGACGGGAGCCGAGGGCGCCGAGGTCGCCGGCGTCACCGGCGCGGACCGGGCGGACGTCGGTCCGTTGCCGTCCACGGTCTGCACGGTGACCTCGACCTGGTAGGCCGTGCCGTTGACCAGCCCGGTGAGCGTGGCGCTCGTCGCGGGCACGTCGACGGTCTGCGACCTGGCGAGCGTGGTGGTCCCGGCGACGTAGGCCCGCACCCGGTAGCTCGTCGGCGTCGTGCCGGCGAGCTCGGCGGGAGCGGTCCAGGTCACCGTCGCCGATCCCGCCGAGGAGGCGACCCCGACGACCGCCGGCGCGGTGCTCGTCTGGGCGGTCGTCGCCGGCGTCACCGGCGCGGACGCCGTCGAGTTCGGACCCTGCGAGGTGCCGGTGCCCGTCGTGACCACCGTGTTGACGGTGAACGTGTACGTCGTCCCGTTGACCAGCCCGGGGACGGCGGCGACGGTCTGCCCGGCGCCGACGGTCACGGTCCTGGCCACCGTCGTGCCGGCGAGCGCACGCACCCGGTACCCGGTGACGCCGGCCGTGCTCGCGGGTGCGGTCCAGCGGACGGTGGCCGAGGCGTTGCCGGCCTCGCCCGTGACGCCGGTGGGCACCGGCGAGAGCGCGGCCCGGGGCGTGACGGAGGCGGTCAGGGCCGAGGCGGGTCCGGTGCCGACGGCGTTGACGGCCGCGACGTCGAAGCGGTAGCTCGTGCCGTTGACCAGCCCGGTGACGGCGAGGCTGGTCGCGCCGGCCGGTGCGGTCAGCGTGGCGGCGGGCGTCGTCGACGTCCCCACGTACTCGCGGACCGCGTAGCCGGTGATCGGCGATCCGCCGTCGGTCGCCGGCGCCGTCCAGCTCACCGTCACCAGCCCGCTGCCGGCGACGGCGCCGACCTCGGTCGGGACGCCGGGCACGTTCGCGGTCGCGCCGAGGGCGTAGCCGCCCGCCGGGGTGGGCGGGACGACGGTGGCGCCGCCGCCGACCCAGCCGGACAGCGACCGGCCGTACGCCTCGAGACCGGTCCCGACGCTGCCCGCAGGCACGGTCACCGGGACGGGAACCGAGGCCGGGGGCAGGTGGACGCCGGCGCCGTCGACGTACCCGTCGGCGAAGCCGGGGGCCCTGGTCGCGGCCTTCCAGGCGGACATCCGGGTGAGGGCCTGGCCGGCGGCGGGCATGTCGGCCTGGACCAGGGGCGTGGCCGCGGCGTCGAAGGTGGCGCTGTACGCGGCCAGGATCCCGTCGAGGACCGGGTAGAGGATGCCGTCCTCGGCGAGGTTGGACTGGTGGGCGTAGAACGGCCGCGGGTCGTTGGTGAGCACGAAGCGCAGCGCGTTGCGGATCTCCAGCGGCTTGATGTAGCTGTCGAAGCTGGTCTTCGCCGCCGCGTTGGTCGAGGCGTTCAGCGGGGTGATGCAGGTGCTCGTGGCCGGGTTGGCCTCGCAGATCCCGCCCCCGCCGTTGGCCGCCGAGGTGTAGATCCAGTTGTACTCGTCCACCTCGTCCTGGTACGTCCCGGCGTTGTAGAAGATGTTCATCGGGTGCCGCGGCACCGTGGCCGTCGTCGCCCCCACGGC
>DASQJO010000059.1:0-9657 GCA_035630955.1 Kineosporiaceae bacterium | reverse complement strand
CCGGACCCGCCGCCGACGAGCAGCGCCGGGGTGTCGCCCCGCCACACGAACCAGCCGCCGAACGGCCCGCGGACCTCCAGCCGGTCGCCGACCCGCACCTCGTCGTGCAGGTACGGCGACAGGGCGCCGCCGTCCAGCCGCTCGACGGTGAGCTCGACGTGCGTCCCGTGGCCGGGGCCGGGCTCGGGCGCCGACGCCACGCTGTAGGAGCGGGACTCCTGGGTCCCGTCGTCCGCCGTGACCCGGACGACGTAGTGCTGCCCGGCGACGTGCGGATACCCCTGCGGGAGCCACAGCCGTAGCGTCCGGGCCCGCGGCGTCTCGTCGCGCACCTCGACCACCTCGCCGAGCTGCCACTCCCGGCGGGCGCCGCCGGGCGGGACGCGGCGGGTGACCGGCCCGATCGTGGGGATCGGCGGCAGGCCACCCAGGGAGGGCAGGGACGGCAGGCCCTCAGTCACCGTCGTACCTCTGCTCCGACCACGGGTCGCCGAGCTCGTGGTAGCCGCGCTGCTCCCAGAAACCCGGCTCGTCGTGGTCGAGCAGCCGGATGCCGCCGATCCACTTCGCGCTCTTCCAGAAGTACAGGTGCGGGACGAGCATGCGGACGGGGCCGCCGTGCTCCGGGGGCAGCGGCTTGCCCTCGTGCTCCCACACGATCCAGGCCTTGCCGCCGGTCACGTGCTCCAGGGGCAGGTTCGTCGTGTAACCCGTGACGCTCCAGGCCACCACGTGCGTCGCCTCGGGCCGGACGCCGACCTGGGCGAAGAGGTCGTCGACGCTGACGCCGGTGAAGCTCGTGCCGAGCTTGGACCACGTGGTCACGCAGTGGATGTCGCCCTCGTAGGTCGAGCGCGGGACCTGGTGGATCTCGCTCCAGCTCCAGACCTTCGGCGTCTCGACCAGCCCGTCGATGCGCAGGCTCCACTCCTCGGCCTTGAGCCGGGGGCTGACCTCGGCGGTGAGGACGGGGAACGAGCTGCCGGCGTCGTACTGGCCGGGCGGGAGCCGCGGGTCGCGCTCACCGGTGCCGAAGAGACGGCGGAACGTGGTCGGGGACATGGAGATCCTCCTCCGGGACGCGGTCCGGGATCAGTCAACCAGTCTCGCAACACGGTCGCGCGTTACACCCGGGGCGTGATCGTCCCGTCAGCCCCGATCCCCCGGGGAGGTGGTCGACCACGCGGGCAGGAAGGCGGCGCGGCGGTCGGAGAGGCCGGCGAGCAGGGCGAGCTCCTGCGTGGGGGCGTCGTCGGCAGCCGTCCCGCGGACCATCCGCTCCCGCAGGAAGGCCAGCTCGCTGCCGAAGTCCTGGAAGTCGCGCATCGCCGTCCGGGCCTTCTCGCCGCCGGTGCGCTCGGCCCAGGCCCGCGCCTCGCGCCGGGTCGTCAGCGACGCGAGCATCGCGACCTCGCTGCGGGTCAGCCAGCCGGTGCGGGCGTAGAGCTCCAGATGCCGGGCGATGAGCGCCCCCTCGCGCCGCCGTGCCAGCACGGCGAGCGCGACGAAGCAGGCGAAGATCGGCACCTGCACGGCGAGGTACACCCCGAGGAACCCGGAGAGCCCGGAGAGCGCGGACAGGTTCCACGCCGCGTGCAGGGCGACCGCGACGGCGAACCCGGCGAGCGGCGCGCCGATGCGCACCAGCGGCCGCCGGCTGCGCGCGGCAAGCCCGAGTCCGACGCCGGTCGCGCCGGTGAACAGCGGATGCGCGAACGGCGACACGACGCAGCGGACGACGAACACCGTCGCCAGCTCGCTGCCGCCGCCGGCGGCGAAGCCGCGGCCCAGGTAGAGCACGTTCTCGACGAAGGCGAACCCGACGCCGGCGAACCCGGCGTAGACCAGGCCGTCGATGATCCCGTCGAACTCGCGCCGACGGAGCAGGAGCACGAGCAGCACGGCGGCGCCCTTCAGCGCCTCCTCCGTCAACGGCGCCACCACCAGCACGGTCGTGCTCGGATCGCCCCCGGCGTCCCGGATGGCCTGCAGCGACGCGGTGTTGACGGCGAGCGCGCCGAAGCTCGCGACGCCCGCCCCCCAGGCGAACGCGAACGCCAGCAGCGACGCCGGCTCGGCCTCGTAGCGATCGAGCCAGAGGTAGGCGGCCACGACGAAGAACACGGGGATCGCCGCCAGCGCGGTGCCGGTGACCACGCCGAGGACGCCGGTGACCGTCGTGATCTGCGCGATGGTGAGCAGACCGCAGCCACCGGTGACCACGACGGCCGCCACCCAGACGAGGACGCCGCGCAACCTCGGCCGCGCGGGCACCGGCAGCGCCTGCTCCGGCGGCAGGCCCGGAGGGACCACCGGCCGGTAGGGCCCGAACTCGCTCACGGCAGCCTCACGTCGGCACAGGCTAGCGGCGACGCGGCGGTCGTCCGCCGGATGCGCGCTGGTACCGGCGCGTACAGTGACCGCCGTGACTGCCGTGAACACCGAGCGCTCCTCCGACCGGATCGTCTGGATCGACTGCGAGATGACCGGGCTCGACCTGGTCACCGACGCCCTCGTGGAGGTCGCGGCCCTCGTCACGGACTCCGAGCTGACCGTGCTCGGCGACGGCGTCGACGTCGTGATCAAGCCGCCGGCCGCCGCCCTCGACCAGATGCGGGACGTCGTCCGGCAGATGCACACGACGTCCGGCCTGCTGGACGAGCTGGACGCCGGCATGACGCTGGCGGAGGCGCAGCAGGTGGTGCTCGACTACGTCCGCGGGTACGTGCCGGAGCCCCGGCGGGCGCCGCTGGCGGGCAACTCGGTGGCGACCGACCGCGGGTTCCTCGCGCGGGACATGCCCGAGCTGGAGAACCACCTGCACTACCGGATCGTCGACGTCTCCTCGATCAAGGAGCTGGCCCGCCGCTGGTACCCGCGGGTGTACTTCGCCTCGCCGGAGAAGCGCGGCGGCCACCGGGCGCTCGCCGACATCAGGGAGAGCATCGAGGAGCTGCGCTACTACCGGGAGGCGCTGTTCGTGCCGCAGCCCGGACCGGACACCGAGACGGCGCGGGCGATCGCGGCCAAGTACATGCCCGTACCCGAGGGCTGACCTGCGCGGGGCGCTCCGACGGCGGGGTACACTCGTCGGCGCAGCCGGGGCGCCCCGGTCGCGTGGTGGGTGTAGCTCAGCTGGTAGAGCACCTGGTTGTGGTCCAGGACGTCGCGGGTTCGAGTCCCGTCACTCACCCCAGTGCAGGTGATCAAGCGGGGACGAGTTCGTGCGTGGACGTCCGCGCCGGGCGGGTGCGCAGCGCGGCGACGCCGGCGAGGACCAGTCCCAGCGCGAGCCAGGAGCCGAGCACCAGCACCGGCCGCCCGGCGTCGGCGCCGTCGAAGAAGGCCACGTCGCGCAGCAGCGTCCCGGTCGCGCCGGGCGGCAGCAGCTGGCCGAGACCGCCCCAGCCCGTGGGCAGCATCTCGGGAGCGCTGGTCATGCCGGAGAGGGGGTTGCCCAGCAGGACCATGAGCGCGGCGCCCAGGGCGAGCCCGGCACGCCCGAGCAGGCTCTCCAGACCGAGGACGACGGCCGCGACGGCCCCGACCCCGAGGGCGAAGACGCCCGCCTCCTGCCAGTACGGCCCGTCGAGGGCGCCGATCCAGAACTGGAGCAGCGCGGTGAACGCCAGACCCGAGCCCACAGCGACGACGGCGGCGCCGACCAGCCGGTTGCGGGGGCGCCGGACGAGCAGCACGAGGGCCGATCCGGCGGCCACGCCGCCGAGCGCGATGGGGAGCGCGGCGGCCGCCAGCCCCGTGCCGCGAGGGTCGTCGGCGGGCGCGGCGACGACGTCGACCACCCGGGCGCCCGCCTCGCCGCCCGGCATGCCGGCCGCCGGGGGCAGGGACGCCGCCAGTTGGCCGAGCAGCTGCGCGACGACGGGGCTGGCGGCGGACGCCGTGAGCACGCCCGGCGCGCCGGAGTGCGAGAGCACGACGGCTCCGTAGGCGTCGCGGTTCTCGATCGCGGTGAGCGCCGCCTGCTCGTCGGCGACGACGCGGACGTCGAAGGCGGTTTGGCCGACGGCCAGGAGAAGGCCGTGAGCAGCACCGACAGGACGGCCACCAGCCCGAGGGCGAGCGCGAGGCTGCGGGTGAGCTCTGGTCGCCCACTGGAAAACGAATGTCCGTTCGTCATTCTGTCGAGCGTGCTCCTCGACCCGCCGCGGTTCCCGGCCCACGCGGGGAGAGCCCCGCCGGGACGCCGACCGCTCCCGTCCTGGGCGACTGATCCCGCGATCTTCACGGCTCGGATGACGCATGTGCGGCGCCCCATGGGGTAGGATCTCGACATGGCGCAGGAGATCGCGGACGCCGTCGTCATCGGCGCGGGACCCAACGGACTGGTGGCCGCCTGCACGCTGGCGGACGCCGGGTGGGACGTGGTCGTCCTGGAGGCCGCCGGCGAGGTCGGCGGCGCGGTGAAGTCCGAGCGCCGGGTCCCGGGCTACGTGCACGACATGTACAGCTCGTTCTACCCCCTCGCCGCGGCGTCTCCCGTGCTCGCGAACCTCGGCCTCGAGGACCACGGGTTGCACTGGCGGCACGCACCCGCCGTCGTGGCGCACCTGCTGAGCCCGGACGTCGAGCAGGCGGCCGTGCTGCACCGCGACCCGGCCGAGACCGCCGCCCTGCTCGAGTCCGACCACCCCGGGGACGGCGATGCGTGGCTGCGCCTCGTCGAGCACTGGCAGCGCGTCCGTGACCCGATGCTCGACGCCCTCTTCTCCCCGTTCCCGCCGGTCAAGGCGGGGGCACGGCTGTTCGGCCGGCTCGGTGCCCACGACCTGCTGTGGACGCTGCGGATGTTCGCGCTGCCGGTGCACCGCCTCGGCCAGGAGCTCTTCAAGGGCCGCATGGGCCCTGCACTCATCACGGGCAACGCCCTGCACGCAGACGTCCCGGCCGTCGCGCCGGTGAGTGGCGTGTTCGGGTGGCTGCTCGTCATGCTCGGGCAGGACGTCGGTTTCCCCGTCCCCGAGGGCGGGGCGGGCATGCTCGCGGAGGCGCTCGCGTCACGCGCCCGCGCGGCCGGCGCGAGCATCCGGACCGGCGCCCCTGTCGAGCGGGTCGTCGTCGGGAGCGGCAAGGCCCTCGGCGTCGTGACCGCCGACGGCACCGCCGTTCGCGCGCGCCGCGCCGTGCTCGCCGACGTCCCCGCGCCCACCCTGCTCGGGCGCCTCGTGGACCGCGACCAGGTGCCTGCCCGCGTGCTCGAGGCGCTCGAGCGGTTCGAGTGGGACCTGCCGACCGTCAAGGTCAACTGGGCGCTCGACGGACCGATCCCCTGGAAGGCGGCCGGCGCCTCGCAGGCCGGGACGGTGCATCTGGGGTCTGACGCCGACGGCCTGGCGCTCTCCTCCGCCGCGCTCGACCTCGGCCGGCCGGCGTTCCACGACTTCCTCCTCGTCGGTCAGATGGCGACGGCGGACCCGACGCGCGCGCCGGCGGGCGGCGAGAGCGTCTGGTCGTACAGCCATCTGCCCCGGGGGGTGTACGACGCGGAGACGGCGTCGGCCCTCGCCAAGCGGATGGACGAGGCGATCGAGGCGCACGCGCCCGGTTTCCACGACCGGGTCGTGGAGCGCTGGGTCCAGCTCCCCTCCGACATGGAGTCCGACGACCCCTCGCTCGTCCACGGCGCGATCAACGGCGGGACGGCGCAGCTCCACCAGCAGCTGATCTTCCGGCCATTGCCCGGGCTCGGCCGCGCGGAGATGCCGATCGAGCGGCTCTACCTCGCGGGATCGTCCGCGCACCCCGGCGGCGGCGTCCACGGCGCCCCCGGTCACATCGCGGCGCAGGCCGCGCTCAACGGCCAGCGCTTCGGGCGCGTCCCCGGTCGCGTGCTCAGCATGATGAGCCGCCACCTCGAGGAGACTCCTCGCCGCCCCGTCCCCTGACCCCCCCTCCGTGAATGGAGGCCTCAGAAGCCGGAGCCGTCGGGGTGGATCTGGGACTTGCCGAGCGACCCGTGCGAGCCCGCGTCCGAGCCCGACCCGCTCGAGGGGTTCGAGCGCCCCTCCGCCATGTACGCGAGCCTGCGCACGGTCTCCGCGTTCCGGACCCCGATCACGGGCTGACGGACCACTGACGGCACGAACCGGCTCGGACCGCGCGTGACGTCCTCCGCCATCGTCACCAGCGTCCCGGAACCCTTCGGTTCGAGCCGCACCTCGATGGTGGCCTCCCCTGCCGGCCACCCCTTGGCCTGCAGCTTCAGCCGCCGGCCGGGGTCGCACTCGAGGACGAGGGTCTCGTCGTTGACCACGGCGGGCCAGATCCCCGCGGAGTGGTGCAACTTGCTCCCGGGTTCCGGCCACGCGCTGTCGACGGCACGCATCCGGGACGCCCCCACCACCCAGGAGGGATAGGTCCAGCCGTCCTCGAGAACGGCCCACACGCGCTCGGGCGGCGCGTCCACCTGGCGGGTCACGGTGAACATGCCGCTGCCATACCCGATCAACCGTGTGACGAATCCTGGGCAGTCGTCACCCGTCCGCGGGACGGAAGACCCTGGACGCCCGGTACGGGGTCGGGCGATCGTGAGAAGCACCCCGGACGGCGGCGTCCGGCGAGGAGCGGAGGCGGCCATGACGACGTTCGTCTACGACTTCTCCGAGGGCGACCGCGACCAGCGCGACCTCCTCGGCGGCAAGGGCGCGAACCTGGCGGAGATGACGAATCTCGGCCTCCCGGTCCCGCCCGGCTTCACCGTCACCACGGAAGCCTGCCGCCACGTCCTCCGGCACGGCGAGGAGCCGCCCGAGCTCGCGGCGGAGATCGAGGAGCACCTGCACCGCGTCGAGGAGCGGCTCGGGCGCCGGCTCGGCGCGCGGGACGACCCGCTGCTCGTCTCGGTCCGCAGCGGCGCCAAGTTCTCGATGCCCGGGATGATGGAGACCGTCCTCAATGTCGGGCTCGGCGACGCCTGCGTGCAGGGCCTGGCCCAGCAGACCGGCGACGAGCGGTTCGCGTGGGACTCCTACCGCCGGCTCCTGCAGATGTTCGGCAAGACGGTCCTCGACATCCCCGGCGAGCGCTTCGAGCAGCACCTGGACGACGCCAAGCGGGCCCGCGGCGCCGCCTCGGACGCCGACCTCGACGTCGAGGACCTCGTCAAGCTCGTCGACGTCTTCAAGGAGGTCGTCCACAGCGCCACCGGCCGGCCGTTCCCGCAGGACCCGCGCGACCAACTGCGCCTCGCCGTCCGCGCCGTCTTCAACTCCTGGAACACCGACCGGGCCAGGCTCTACCGGCGCCAGGAACGGATCCCCGACGACCTCGGCACCGCCGTCAACGTCATGGCCATGGTCTTCGGCAACCTGGGCGACGACTCCGGCACCGGCGTCGCCTTCACCCGCGACCCCGCCACCGGACGCCGCGGCTCCTACGGCGACTACCTGCCGAAGGCGCAGGGCGAGGACGTCGTCGCCGGCATCCGCAACACCCTGAGCCTGGACGAGATGGCGCAGCTGCAGCCGGCCGCGCACGAGGAGCTCGTGCGGATCATGGGCGTGCTCGAGAACCACTACCGCGACCTGTGCGACATCGAGTTCACCGTCGAGCGCGGCAAGCTCTGGATGCTGCAGACGCGGGTGGGCAAGCGGACGGCGGCCGCGTCGTTCCGGATCGCCGTGCAGCTCGTCGACGAGGGCCTCGTCGACCTCGACGCGGCGCTCACCCGCGTGACGGGCCACCAGCTGGCGTCTTTGATGTTCCCGCAGTTCGATCCGCAGGCGTCGCGGACGCTGCTCGCGAAGGGCATGGCCGCGAGCCCCGGCGCCGCCGTCGGCAAGGCAGCGTTCGACTCCGCGACGGCCGTGGCCTGGGCGGGCAAGGGCGAGGACGTCATCCTCGTCCGCCGCGAGACCAACCCCGACGACCTCGGCGGCATGGTCGCGGCGCGCGGCGTCCTCACAAGCCGGGGCGGCAAGACCTCGCACGCGGCCGTCGTCGCGCGCGGCATGGGCCGGACGGCGGTGGTCGGCGTCGAGGCGCTCCGCGTCGACCCCACCCACAAGATCGTGACGACGCCGGACGGGCAGAGCTTCACCGAGGGCGACGTCATCTCCATCGACGGGTCGACCGGTGAGGTCTTCCTCGGCGAGGTGCCGGTGACGCCGAGCCCCGTCGTCCAGGCCCTGACCGGGACCGCCGACGTCGACGGCCTGGACGACGACGAGCGCGAGTTGCTCGAGGCGGTCCGCCGTCTGATGGAGCACGCGGACGAGCGCCGTCGCCTCGGCGTCCGCGCCAACGCCGACACCCCCGAGGACGCCGCCCGCGCCCGCCGTTTCGGCGCCCAGGGCATCGGGCTCTGCCGGACCGAACACATGTTCCTCGGCCCGCGGCGCCAGATCGTCGAGCGGGTCATCCTGAGCCGGACGCCGGAGGCCCGGGCCACCGCGCTGGAGGAGCTGCTCCCGCTGCAGCGGGAGGACTTCGCCGGGATCCTCGAGGCGATGGACGGCCTGCCCGTCGTCATCCGGCTCCTCGACCCGCCGCTGCACGAGTTCCTGCCCGACATGACGAGCCTGTCCGTGCGCGTGGCGGTCGCCGAGGCCACCGGATCGCGCGACACGGACGCCGAGGAGCTGCTGCGCCAGGTCCAGCGGATGCACGAGCAGAACCCGATGCTCGGGATGCGCGGCGTGCGGCTCGGCATCGTCGTCCCCGAGCTGTTCCAGCTGCAGGTGCAGGCGATGGGCGAGGCCACCGCGCGGCTCGTGCGGGCCGGCCGCTCGCCGCATCCCGAGATCATGGTGCCGCTCGTGGCGACGGTCGAGGAGCTCGTGCTCGTCCGCGACGCCAGCGAGAAGACCCTCGCCCGCGTCGCCGCCGAGACCGGCGTCGAGCTCGACATCCCGATCGGCACGATGATCGAGCTGCCCCGCGCCGCGATGACCGCCGCCCGGATCGCGCAGGAGGCGGACTTCTTCTCCTTCGGCACGAACGACCTGACGCAGACCGTCTGGGGCTTCAGCCGGGACGACGTCGAGGCGGCGTTCTTCCCGCAGTACGTCGAGCACGAGATCTTCAAGGTCAACCCGTTCGAGTCGATCGACGTCGAGGGCGTCGGGCGCGTCGTGTCGATCGCCGCGTGGGAGGGCAAGGAGATCAAGCCGTCGCTCACGGTCGGCGTCTGCGGCGAGCACGGCGGCGACCCGGACTCGATCCACTTCTTCGAGAAGATCTTGCTCGACTACGTGTCGTGCTCGCCGTTCCGGGTGCCCGTGGCGCGGCTCGAGGCGGCGCGCGCGTCGGTGCTGGCGGCGTCCGAGGTGGGCAGCGACAGCCGCTGAGGGCCGCTTTGGCCTCGCGAGCTGGGGCGACGCGCCGGGGCACAACCGATTTCATCGCCCCGGCGCGGCCCTGCTAACCTCGTCTGGCGACGCGCCGTTAGCTCAATAGGCAGAGCAGCTGACTCTTAATCAGCGGGTTCGGGGTTCGAGTCCCTGACGGCGCACATCCCCCAGCTCAGGGCCCCGGCGCGTCCGGGGCCCTCCGCTATGTCCATGGGTACCCATGGCGAATCGTCCACCGCCGGCCGTGCGCCGAGCACTTCGAGCACCGTCGACGCATCGGTCACGCGGGCCCGGTGCCCGGACTAGTGATTGGAGCGGCCCGCCGGGATCGGCAGCCACGTGATCG
>DASQJO010000058.1:0-5066 GCA_035630955.1 Kineosporiaceae bacterium | reverse complement strand
CCCGGCCAACGGCTTCCGGCCCGACACCGGCGTCATCAACACCTACCGCTCGCCCGGCGGCGCCGGGATCCGGCTCGACGGCGGCACGGCGCACGCCGGCGCCTCGATCAGCCCCCACTTCGACTCCATGCTCGTCAAGCTCATCGCACGCGGCGCGGACTTCCCGACCGCCGTCCGGCGCGCCCGGCGCGCGCTCGCCGAGTTCCGGGTGCGCGGGGTCAGCACGAACATCCCGTTCCTGCAGGCCGTGCTCGCCGAGCCGGACTTCCTCGCCGGCGGCGTCCCCACGTCGTTCATCGACGAGCGGCCGCACCTCGTGCAGCGCCGCCAGGGCGGTGACCGGGGGACGAAGCTGCTGAGCTGGCTCGCCGACGTCACCGTCAACAAGCCGTACGGCGAGGCGCGCGTCACGGTCTCGCCGCAGACGAAGCTGCCGCACGTCGGCCGGCACGAGGGTGAGGGCCTCACGAGCTGGCGGTCCCTGCTGCGCGACCGCGGCCCCGAGGGATTCGCCCGTGCGCTGCGCGAGGCAAATCCGGTCGCGATCACCGACACGACGTTCCGGGACGCCCACCAGTCGCTGCTCGCGACCCGGGTGCGCACGCGTGACCTGCTCGCCGCCGCGCCCGCCGTCGCCCGCGCCACCCCCGGCCTGCTCAGCGTCGAGTGCTGGGGCGGCGCGACGTACGACGTGGCGCTGCGTTTCCTGGGAGAGGACCCGTGGGAGCGGCTCGCCGCGCTCCGCGAGGCGATGCCGGCGCTGTGCCTGCAGATGCTGCTGCGGGGACGGAACACCGTGGGCTACACCCCGTACCCGACGGCGGTCACGGACGCCTTCGTCGAGGAGGCGGCCGCCACCGGCATCGACATCTTCCGGATCTTCGACGCGCTGAACGACGTCGGGCAGATGCGGCCGGCGATCGAGGCGGTGCGGCGCACCGGGTCCGCCGTCGCGGAGGTGGCGCTCTGCTACACCGCCGACCTCGTCGACCCCGCCGAGACGCTCTACACGCTCGACTACTACCTGCGGCTCGCCGACGAGATCGTCGACGCCGGCGCGCACGTCATCGCCATCAAGGACATGGCCGGGCTGCTACGGCCCGAGGCCGCCCGGCGGCTCGTCACGGCCCTGCGCGAGCGCTTCGACCTGCCCGTCCACCTGCACACCCACGACACCGCCGGCGGCCAGCTGGCGACACTGCTCGCGGCGGTCGACGCCGGCGTCGACGCGGTGGACGCCGCCTCGGCGTCCATGGCGGGCACGACGAGCCAGCCGCCCATGTCCGCCCTGGTCGCGGCACTCGCGCACACCGAGCGCGACCCCGGGTTCGACCTGCGCGCGGTGATGGACCTCGAGCCCTACTGGGAGGCGGTGCGCCGCGTCTACGGCCCCTTCGAGGCGGGTCTGGCGTCGCCGACCGGGCGTGTGTACGACCACGAGATCCCCGGCGGCCAGCTGTCCAACCTGCGCCAGCAGGCGATCGCGCTCGGGCTGGGCGAGAAGTTCGAGCAGATCGAGGCGATGTACGCCGCCGCCGACCGGATCCTCGGCCGGCTGGTCAAGGTCACGCCGTCGTCCAAGGTGGTCGGCGACCTCGCCCTGCACCTGGTCGCCGTCGGCGCCGACCCGGCCGAGTTCGCCGAGCACCCCGAGAAGTTCGACATCCCCGACTCCGTGATCGGCTTCCTCGGCGGGGAGCTCGGCGAGCCGCCGGGCGGCTGGCCGGAGCCGTTCCGCACGCGGGCCCTCGAGGGCCGCCAGCTGCCGGACCGCCAGGTCGACCTCTCCCCGGACGAGGAGGCGTCCCTCGCGACCGACCGCCGCTCGACCCTGAACCGGCTGCTCTTCCCGGGGCCGACCCGGGAGTTCACGGTGGTGCGAGAGACGTACGGGGACCTGTCGGTGCTCGACACCGTCGACTACCTGTACGGGCTGCGGCACGGGGAGGAGCACGTGGTCGAGCTCGAGCGCGGCGTCCGGCTGCTCGTGGGGCTCGAGGCCACCGGCGACGTCGACGATCGCGGCATGCGCACCGTGATGTGTACGTTGAACGGCCAGCTGCGGCCCATTCAGGTGCGTGACCGCTCGGTCTCCGTCCAGGTCAAGGCGGCCGAGAAGGCCGACCCGAACGCGCCCGGCCAGGTGGCGGCGCCGTTCGCGGGCGTCGTCTCGCTGACCGTGGGGGAGGGCGACCAGGTCGAGGCCGGCCAGACGGTCGCCACCATCGAGGCGACGAAGATGGAGGCCTCGATCACGACCGCGAAGGGCGGGGTCGTCCAGCGCGTGGCCATCGGCCCGGTGCAGCAGGTGGAGGGCGGCGACCTCGTCCTCGTCGTCGCGAGCTGACCGGCGTCCCCGGGCGGTCAGTACCTGATCTGGCCGGGGAGCACTGGACGGTGCGCGATGGAGTCGAAGAGCACCGTCTGCAGCGCCGCGATCGAGTTGGCCTGGTAGGAACGCCCCCCGGCCGCCGCCGTCATCGTCCGCAGCGCCTTCATGTCGGCGTCCGGGCCGATGCCGATCGCGATGAGGAGGACCGCCTGCCGGGGGTTCGCCCGGGCGAGCGCCTTGGCCTGCCGGGCGAAGGAATCGAGCGACATCCCGGACGGGTAGTCGTTCGCGCCGTCGGTGAACACGACGACGGCGTTGTTCGCCTGCGGGTCGTAGTTCTTGCGGGCGTTGCGCAGGGCGGCCAGCGCGGTGTCGTAGAGGGCCGTGCCGCCGGGGCTCAGCCGGCGCGGGAGCGACAAGAGGTTGGCCTCGACGACCTTCCGGTGCGTGATCTCCTTGCCGTCCGCGGTGATCTGGTCCACGGCGCTCAGAGCGTCGATCTTCGCCAGAGTCTGGTAGGGGTGTCCGCCCGGTAGCCGGCCGGCGAAGCTCCACAGCCCCACGGCGGACCGGTCCGGCATCAGCTTGCCCGCCCCGATCGCGGCCAGGGCGGCGAGCTGCACGCGGGTGAGCCCCCGCTGGACCGGCTGCTTCATCGACAGCGAGGTGTCCACCGCGACGAGGAGCCGCGAGGGGACGGCCAGGGTCCGCACGAGCGCCACGAAGCGTGCCCGCGTCCTGGCCGCGTGCGCGATCGCCGCGCGGCCGGCGTCGGTCTGCGGCGCGACCGTCTGCGAGGGCGGCCCGAAGCCGGCCGCCTGGGCGGCCTTCGCCGCGGCCGGCGCGGTGAGCGCGCCGAGGACGACGTCCGTGGCGGCCTGGACGACGGGGTCGTCCGTGGACCGCTCGACGCGCAGCACGGGGAAGTCCAGCTGCGCCGGGAGCCCGCCGGGTCGCAGTGGGACCAGGGCCTTGGGGTGGTCCTGGTTGGTGCTCGTCACGGCCTGCTCGTTCGTCACGAGCACCGCCGGGTGCCGCGAATCGCTCGTCCGGACCATGTCGACCGCGCTGTCGAAGTCCTGGGCGGGGACGCGGGACGCGGCGAGCACCGTTGCCGCGATCTGCTGCTCGGTCCTGATCCCGGGCCCCAGGCTCTGGGCGAGCGCCATCAGGCCGAGCAGCGCGGACGCGTCGTTGGTCATGGCGGGCGCGACCAGGGCGTGCCGCCTCGGGTCCATGCCCTGCGGCCAGGTGACGTTGCCGCCGGTCCAGCCGAGGCGCTCCACCGTCCCGGGGCTCGCGGCCAGGACGACGGGGGTCGTGGCCAGGCTGCCGACGGGCTGCACCGACCAGGCGTCGAACTGCGCCGGCCACAGCGAGGAGTCGGGGACCCAGATCTGCGGGAGCTCGGAGGTGGCGCTCGCCTGCGCGTTCTCCACCGTGGTGATCGGCGCCTCGGTCTGGACGTCGACCCGCAGGCATGACCCGTCCTCGAGGACGCGGCCGGTCAGCGGTGCCGCCACCCGCCGGACGACCTCCGAGATCTGGGGCGCGGCGACGACGGACACCTGGCTGGTCGGGCAGCCGGCCTCGGGCGTGGACCAGGGCAGGTAGCGCCCGGCGGCGTCGATGACGCCCGAGCGGGCGGTGGCGACGCCGCCGGCGGCGAGGAGGGCGGCGACGACGAGCACTGTCAGGGCGACGACGCCCCGACGACGACCTCGCGACTCTGCAGGCACGCATCCTCACTGAAAGTGACTGGCACCCTCTGGTGCCGTGGCGCGAGCCACTGTAGCCCGCACCCCCGGATCAGTACGAGCAGCAGGCAGGATGCGGTTCGACCGACATCGGCGGTGGTATCGGATCGCGCTATGCACGATTACGATGCGTCACATCGCCGCGGCGACTCCGAGGACGCCGACCACCACCTGGGCGAGCGCGAGGACCACGCGGACGGCGTCCCAGGCGAGCAGACGCCGGTGGACACGGGCGTCGAAGCGATCGCCGAGACGGGTGTGCTGCGGGACTGCGCCGAGCCCGGTGACCAGGAGCAGGACCGCGAGGAGTGCGCCGGCGGCGAGACCGGGGCCGCGTGGTCCGGTCACGACGCAGGCGGCGGCGGTCACGGCCAGGGCACCGACGAGGATGCCGACGAGCGGCGTGATCAGGCGCTGGTGGGCGCGCTCGTACGGCGGGAAGGCGTCCGCCGGCACGCGCGCGAACTGCGGGTACACGACGAACCGGACGGTGAGCTGGAACCCGGCGTAGGCGCCGGCCGCGACGGCGTAACCGACCGCGGCCGCGGCGCTCATGACGACTGGACGGGTGGTCAGGCGGTGCGGGGCTCCGACACGCTGGCCTCGGCCCGCGCCAGCGCCTGGGCGTACCAGGGCTCGCCGTCCAGGGCGGTGGCGAGGCGCAGATGGCGCAGTGCCTCACGGTGCCGGGAGCGCCGCTGCAGCGTCCGGCCGAGCCCGGCGTGCGCGTAGTGGTGGGTGGGGTCGAGCTCGACGACGCGGCGGAAGAGGTCCTCGGCCTGCTCCAACCGGGCGCAGTCGAAGTTGGCCCTGGCGGCCAGCACGAGCACGGCCACCGTGTCCGGCTCGGCCTCCACGAGCGGCTCGACGACGGTCAGGGCGGCGTGCGGGTTGCGGCTCGCGAGCAGCCGTTCCGCTTGCCGGTAGCGCTCCACGGCGTCCATGTGCACCCCTCGCCTTCGCATCCACCTGCACGT
>DASQJO010000057.1:0-1916 GCA_035630955.1 Kineosporiaceae bacterium | reverse complement strand
CGACGCGACGCTCGCGTCGGTGGAGGCGACGTCGGCCGACAGGCTGCGCGAGCTCGCAGGCATGGCGGAGCAGGCCCTCGCGGGGGACACCGCCTACCCCGAGCGCCGGCACATCAGCGCCGTGACCATCCGCTTCCAGGTGGACCAGGAGGCCGCCGTCCTCACCGGGGTGGGCCGGGCGCGCGAGCAGGTGCGCAGGTGGCGCAGCACGACCGACCCCGGCCGGTGGGACGAGCGGCGCTACCTCCGCGAGCTCGTCGAGGAGGTCCGGGCGCTGGGTGTCGTGGACCGGACGTCCGCCTCGTCCACCCGTCCTGGGTGATTCGTATGGTGTACCCCAGAGGTCGTCGCCGAGGCTGTCGGAGGCGACGGGGGACGATCAGGGGGAGCCGTGACCACACCCGACGGCCGGTCCGAGACGGCGTTCCTCGCGCCGCTGCCGGGGCGGCTCAGTGGGACCGGCCTCCCTGCCCGGATCAACAGCCTCCTGGAGGAGGCCATCGTCTCCGGCGCGCTCGTGCCCGGTCAGCGGCTGCGCGCCGAGGTCCTCGCCGAGCACTACGGGGTCAGCCCCATGCCCGTGCGTGAGGCCCTGCGTTCGCTCGAGGCGGCTGGTTGGGTCAAGATCCGGCCCCGCTACGGGGCCTACGTGGCGGAGCGGTCGGAGCAGGAGCTGCGCGAGGTGTTCGACGTCCGCGCCGTCCTCGAGGGTCACGTCGCGCGCCGTGCCGCCGAACTACGCACGGACGCGGACCTCCGCGCACTCCGCCAGGCCATGACCGCCGGCGAGCAGGCCGCCGCGCGTGGCGACGGGTCTCTCCTGAGGTCGCTCCACGCGGAGTTCCACACCCGTCTTCGCGCCGCCACCCGCAACGCCGTGCTGCAGGCGATGAGCGACGAACTGGACAAGCGGGCCCGGTTCTACTTCTCGATCGTCGGGAACTCCCTCCGGCTCGAGTGGGTGGACGTCCACGAGCAGCTGCTGGCCGCGGTCGAAAGGCAGGACGGCGACCTCGCCGAGCGCATCGCGCGGGAGCACGTCGAGGAGACCGGTCAGGCCGTCGAACGTCTGTTGACCTGAGGGTCCGTCGCAGCGGCTGCTAGTCGCCGGCGAGGGCCGCGGCCACGAGGTCGACGTCGTCCACGGTGTTGTTCACGTGGAAGGCCAGCCGCAGCCGCCCGGCGCGCACCGAGGCGGCGACGCCAGCGCGTCCGAGCCGTTCCCCGGCGTCGCGCGCGAAAGGCAGGCTGACGATGGCCGAGTTCCCCGCGGGCAGGTCGAGCGCGGCGCGGAACCGGTTCGCCAGGCCCAGCGCGTGCTCGTGCAGGGCGGCCGCGCCGACGCCGGTGAGCAGCTCCAGCGCCGGCGCCTGCCCGACCCAGCTCTGCCAGGCGGGGGAGACGTCGAACCGGCGGGCGCCGGGGGCGAGCCGCAGCGGGGCGCCGTAGATGCTGTCCCACGGGGACGCGCCGGCGTACCAGCCGGCGGCGTGCGGGAGCAGGTCCTCGTCACGACCCTCCTGCATGGTGAAGAAGCAGGTGCCGCGAGGCGCCAGCAGCCACTTGTAACCCCCGCAGACCGTGTAGGCGAAGCGGCCGGCGTCCACCGGCAGCCAGCCGACGGCCTGGGTCGTGTCCAGCAGCACCTTCGCGCCGGTCGCCGAGGAGGCCGCTGCGAGCGCGTCGAGGTCCGCGACCCGGCCGTCGGCGGACTGCACCGCCGAGACCGCCACCAGCGCCGTCCGGGCCGTCACCGCCTCGGCGAGGTGCTCGAGCTCCACCTCCCGGACCCGGACGCCGCGGGCGCGCTGGGCGAGGAAGGGGAAGACCATGCTCGTGAACTCGCCCGCCGCGACGAGCACCTCGGCGCCGGGCTGCAGCGACGCCGCCACGAGCCCGGCGAAAACGCTGACCTG
>DASQJO010000056.1:0-10651 GCA_035630955.1 Kineosporiaceae bacterium | reverse complement strand
CTGGCTCGTGGACACCGACCTGCGGATCCGCGGCGGGACGACGATGGACGCGGACGGCGGCCTCGTCGTCCACCTGGGCCGGGACGGCGCCTTCGAGCCCTACCTCGAGGTCCCGCCGGACGACGCGGAGTCGACCGGCGTCTGGGGCTTCACTCGGGACGGCGGCGCCCTGCTCGTGCTCTCCAGCATCGGCGTCAACGCGACCCGGCTGGAAAGGCACGACCTCGCCACCGGGGAGACAGCCGTCGTCGCGGCCGACCCCGAGTACGACGTCAGCGGACTGTGGCTGGACCCGGCGACGCTCGAGCCGCAGGCCGTGGAGTTCGCCAAGGAGCGGCAGGAGATCGTGCTGCTCGACGAGTCCCTGCGCACGGACCTCGACCGGATCCACGCGCTCGGGGACGGCGATGTCGGCGTCGGCCGCCGGGAACGCGGCGACCGGCTCTGGGTCGTCTCGATCTCGCCGAGCGACGGGCCGATCCGGTTCTGGATCCTGGACCGGTCGACGGGGGAGTCGCGCTTCCTCTTCCCGCACCGGGCCGAGCTCGAGGGCCTGCCGCTCGCCCCGATGGAGCCGTTCAGCTACACCGCGCGCGACGGCGTCACCGTCCACGGCTACCTGACCTTCCCGCCCGGGCTGGAGCGCCGCGGGCTGCCGGCGGTGCTCGACGTGCACGGCGGACCGTGGGCCCGCGACGCGTGGGGCTTCGACGCCGAGGCGCAGTGGCTGGCCAACCGCGGGTACGTGTGCGTGCAGGTGAACTTCCGGTCCTCGACCGGATACGGCAAGGCGTTCCTCAACGCCGGTGACAAGCAGTGGGGCGCCGCGATGCAGGACGACCTCACCGACGCCGTCGAGCACGTCGTCGCGCAGGGCTGGGTCGACCGCGACCGGGTCGGCATCTACGGCGGCTCGTACGGCGGGTATGCGGTGCTCGCGGGCGCCGCCTTCACCCCGGACGTCTACCGGTGCGGCGTCGACATCGTCGGGCCCTCCAACCTGCTGACGCTGCTGGCGTCGGTGCCGGAGTACTGGCGGCCGGTGATCGCGATGATGTACCGCCGCGTCGGCAACCCGGAGACGGAGCCCGAGCTGCTGCGTGCGCGCTCCCCGCTGTTCTCGGTGGAGAAGATCCGGATCCCGCTGCTCGTCGTGCAGGGCGCGAACGACCCGCGCGTGAAGCAGGCCGAGGCCGAGCAGATCGTGGCGGCATTGCGCGAGAAGGAGCTGCCGCACGAGTACCTGCTCTTCCCCGACGAGGGCCACGGGCTGGCCAAGCCCCAGAACCGTGAGGTGTTCTACGGGAAGGCGGAGGCGTTCCTCGCCGAGCACCTTGGAGGGCGGGTGCAGTCGTGACCGGTGCCGTCGAGATCGTCGAGGTCGGCCCGCGGGACGGGCTGCAGAACGAGAAGACGCTGCTGCCCACCGAGGCGAAGGCGGAGCTCGTGCGGCGCGCGGTCGACGCCGGGCTGCGCCGGATCGAGGTGACCAGCTTCGTGCACCCCCGGCTCGTGCCGCAGATGGCGGACGCCGAGGCGGTGATGGCCGCGGTCAACACCGACGGGTTCCTACCGGAGGGTGTCGACCGCAGCGACGTCACGTGGATCGGGCTCGTGCTCAACGAGCGCGGCCTCGACCGTGCGCTCGCCGCCGGCGTCGACGAGATCAACGTCGTGGTCTGCGCCAGCGAGACGTTCTCGCAGCGCAACCAGAACATCAGCGTCGCCGCGATGCTCGACGCCGCCGATGAGATCGCCGCCCGCGCGGCCGAGGCCGGCGTCGGGCGCAGCCTGGTGATCGCCACCTCGTTCGGGTGCCCCTTCGAGGGCGAGGTGGCGCAGGCCGCCGTCCTCGCGATCGCGGACCGTGCGCTGCGCGCGGGCTACGGCGAGATCGCCGTCGCCGACACCATCGGCGTCGGCGTGCCGCGCCAGGTGCACGAGCTCGTGGCCGGCATCCGCGGCCTCGCCGGCGGGGACGCCGTCCGGCTCCGCGCGCACTTCCACAACACGCGGAACACCGGGTACGCGAACGCGCTGGCCGCCGTCGAGGACGGCGTCGCGGCGCTCGACGCGAGCCTCGGCGGGATCGGCGGCTGCCCGTTCGCGCCGAACGCGACCGGCAACATCGCGACCGAGGACCTGGACTACCTGCTCAGCCGGTCGGGGTGGAGGACGGGGCTGCAGCTCGACGGACTCGCGGCGACCGGCACCTGGATCGCCGGGCAGCTGTCGATCACCCCACCGGCCCTGCTGGGCCGGGCAGGGCCGTTCCCGCCGGCCGCCTGACCTCCTCCACCTGACCGATTTTGGAGCGGAACCTCTCCCCGATCGAGGCATCGGGCGTCTAGGTTGTGACCGCAGCGAAGCGGACGGTGACTCGCCGCCCGCTGCTCGCCGGGCCCCGTCCCCCGTTCCGAGGAGCCATGCCCGTCCCCTTCCCCCCTGTGCTGGACGCGCCGGGGGACGCGTCCACCGACGTCGCGATGGCGACGTTCGATGCGGATCTCGTCTGCACCCACGCCAATCCCGCCTTCGGAACGATCACCGGCACCGGTGACGACTCCCTCCGCGGAACGGCCTGGGAGGCACTCTTCCCCGCCCTGTCCCCGAGTCAGCAGGCCGTCGTCGCGGCGGTCGCCACCGACGGCCCGCCGATGGGCGAGGTCGACGTCACGCTCGCCGCGACCGGCGGCGTGGTCCCGCCCGGGCCCGAGGGGCGCCGCCGCTGGCGCCTCGTCCTGCACCGGGTCGAGGGCGTGCCCGGCGTCCGCGGCGGCCGGGTCGTCTCCGTGGTCGGCACGCTGGCGGCAGGTCCGGCGGTGCTGGACGCGCGGACGTTCCGGCACCGGATCGCGGACACGCTGCGCGCCGGCACGGGGACGCCCGGCGTCCTGCTCGTCGATCTCGGCCGGCAGCGGCCCGGTGGGCTCGCCGGCCGGGCCGCCGCCCTGCGCGGCGTGGTCCGGACCACGGACGTCGTCAGCCTCGACGTCGACGACCTGACGGGCCGCTCCTACCTCGCACTGCTCTGCCCGGCGCTGCCCGCACCATGGACCGCGGCGGTCATCGGCGACCGGCTGCGGCGTGCCGGGCAGCTCACGGAGGGCCTGGACGACGCCGAGCTGCCGCCGGTCAGCGTGACGGTGGCGCGGCCGGACGACTCCCCGGAGTCGCTGCTGCGCCGGGCGAGCAGTTCGCTGCACACCGAGCTGCACGTCCCGCTCGAGGCCACCCCGCTGCGGACGACCGTCCGCGAGCACGCGGTGCGGACCGGTCGCGCGGTCGTCGTCCGGCTGGGCGGCGAGGCGGACCTCTCCACGCTGCGCGGGCTCGTGGCGCTGCTCGAGGCCATCGTCGAGGACCGGCCCGCGGGGCTCGTCATCGACGCTGCGCATCTGACGTTCTGCGACGTCGCGACGGTCCGCGCGCTGCTCCACGCGACGGAGCGGGCGGCCCGCGCCGGCACCGTCGTCGGTGTCGCCGGGATGCCGCCCACGATGGAACGCGTCGTCACGCTCGGCTGGTCCGGGCCGCCCCTGCACCGCTGGAACGGCATCGAGGACGCGCTGACCTCGCTGTGATCCCCGACGCTTGGTCGGTCAGGGCTTCGCGGACGGCGAGGGACTGGCCGAGGGACGGGGGGACGGCGAGCCGGTCGGCGAGGTGGTCGCCGACGTGGTGGTCGAGGTCGTGCTCGACGTGGTCGTCGACGTCGTGCTCGACGTCGTGGTGGTCGTGCTCGACGTCGTGCTCGTCGAGGTCGTCGGCGTCGACGTCGTGCTCGGGGTCGTCGTCGACGACGTGGTGCTCGGCGGCGGTGTGGTGGACGTCGACGAGGTCGGCGTCGGGGTCGAGGTCGCCGTCGGGCTGGGCGACGTGCTCGGCGTCGGCGTCGGGGTGGGTGACGTCGACGGGGTCGGCGAAGTGCTCGGCGTCGGGGTGGGCGACGTCGACGGGGTCGGCGTCGGCGAGGAACTCGGCGACGGACTCGGCCGCGGCGAGGTCGACGGGCTCGGCGAGGGCTTCGGGCTGGTGCTCGGGCTGGTGCTCGGGCTGGTGCTGGGCGAGGGCGTCGACGACCCGGATCCCGGCGACGGGCTCGGGTCGACCGCGGGCGGGCTGCCGCCGGTCGCGGACGAGCCGCCGGACGACTGGCTGGTCGCGGACGGCTCGTCGTTGCCGACGGGGACCGGGCGGCCGCTCGCGTAGGTGTCGGCGAGCGCGAGCACGAGCCGGACGTAGCTCGTCGAGTGGTTGTAGCGGAAGACGGCGTCGACCTGGCCCTGCCGGGTCGAGAGGTCGCCGCCGCCGGCGCACAGGTAGCGGGCGGCGGAGAGCGCGGCGTCGTCGACGTCCTGGGGGTTGGCGGCGCCGTCGCCGTCGGCGTCCGTGCCGTACCCGGCCCAGGTTCCCGGGATGAACTGCATCGGGCCGACGGCGCGGTCCGACCCGGCGTCGCCGTCGAGCCGACCGCCGTCGGTGTCGTGGATGAACGGCATGCCGCCAGTGCCGTTGAGGCGGGGGCCGTAGATCGGCGGGGCGACGTCACCGTCGGCCTCCACGTGCGCGCCGCCGAAGCGGCCGTGGTCGGTCTCGACGCGCCCGATGCCGGCGAGCAGGGACCAGCCGATGTGGCACGAGGGGTCGATGCGGGCGCTCTCCTGTGCGGCGGCGACGTACGCCTGGAGCACGCGGCGCGGGATGCCGCTGCTGCTCAGGGCGCCGGTGTCCGGCCCCGCGTCGGCGGCAGCACCACGCCCGCCACCGTCGTCGGACGAGGTCCCGGGGCCGGGGAGCACGAGGACCTGCGGGTTGCCGTCCTGCGGCAGGACGGCGACACCCGGGTCGGGCGTCTCCTGCGGGGTGACGGTCGGAGCAGGACCGACGAGATCGTCCAGCCACGCCTGGTTCCCGGCGTTCGCCGAGCTCGGCACGACCCAGGTGGCCGCCTGCCCGCTGCCGGCGAGCACGCTCGTCATGGCCGCCAAGGGCAGGCCGAGGACGACGACGCGCGCGAGCGGCGAGCCCAGACGCAATCGGCGGACGAAGCCCGGCCCGTTCGGCCGGACCTCCATCTCCTCGTCGGCCATACGACCGACCCTAAGCAGCCCTGGAACGGGTAGTCACGACCTCAGCCACCCCTGTCTTCGGTCCGTCACGCGACGGTCACGCCGGAGACAGCCAACCTAGTGCCCGAGGGGCGATTCGTCACCGTCCGGTTCGAGATCTGCCCAGAAGGGTGGAAATCACTTGAGCAGGCGCGACAGCCGCCGATCGGCGAGCACCTTGCCGCCGGTCTGGCAGGTGGGGCAGTACTGCAGGGCCCGATCCGCGAAGGACACCTCGCGGACCGTGTCCCCGCACACCGGGCACGCCTGCCCGGCCCGGCCGTGGACGCGCATACCGGCCCGCTTGGCGTCCTTCAGCTCCTTGGCAGGCTTGCCCGCCGCGGCCTCGACAGCGTCGGTGAGGACCGTGCGCATCGCCGTCCAGAGCCGCTCGACCTCGCCCTCGGAGAGCTTGCCGGCCACGGCGTACGGCGAGAGCTTCGCCGCGTGCAGCACCTCGTCGCTGTAGGCGTTGCCGACGCCGGCGAGCACGGACTGGTCACGCAGGAGGCCCTTGATCTGCTGGCGCGACCCCTCGGTGATCCGCTGCAGCGCGGCGACGTCGAACGCGGGGTCGAGCGGATCGGGACCGAGCGTGGCGATGCCGGGCACGTCGTGTGCATCCCGGACGACGTAGACGGCGAGCCGCTTCTGCGTGCCGGCCTCCGTGAGGTCGAAGCCCGGGTCGCCGGGCAGGTCGGGGTCGTCGAGCCGGACCCGCAGCGCGATGGGGCTCTTGCCCGGCCGGACCGGGGTCGCGGGGAGCGAGTCCGACCAGCGCAGCCAGCCGGCGCGGGAGAGGTGGACGACGAGGTGCAGGCCGCTCACGTCGAGGTCGAGGAACTTGCCGTGCCGGCTGACGCCGGTGACCTCGAGGCCGTGCAGCGCGGTGAGCGGCGGATCGTAGGTCTTGAGCACGCTGATCGCGCCGACGTCGATCCGCGCGACGACGCGACCGACGGCGCGCTCGCGGAGGAACCCGGCGAGCGCCTCGACCTCGGGCAGCTCAGGCACCGGTCCAGTGTGCACATCGCCCAGACCGGTTCCGCAACGAGCTCCCGATCATCCCCTCCTCCGCTCACCTCCCCCCAACCTCCCTCTTCCCCGTGATCATGCAATCCGCGTTGATCTGTAGTCACGTGACTACTGATCAACGCGGATTGCATGATCACGGGGGAGAGGGAGCCGAGGAGCGAGTGGAGGTCGCCGCGCGGACCGCGTCGGCGCTCGCGTGGTCGCCTCGGGCGTCGAGGCCGGCGACCACGCCCTCGACGTCCGCCTCGGGACGGTTCTGGCTCAGCTTCGCCTTCGCCTCGATCCGGGTGATCCGCAGCTCGACGCCGACGATCGCGCGGAGCTGGCCCGCGACGAATCGGGGGGGCGCGTCGTCGACCGCCCAGGGGTGGGTCATCGTCGCCTCGTGCTTCGCGGTCAGCCGGCGGACGATTCCCTCGACCCAGGCCGGGTCGTCGTGCACGACCAGCTCGCCGTAGACGTGGGCCGTGACGTAGTTCCAGGTGGGGACCACCCGCCCGTGCTCGACCTTGCTCGCGTACCAGCCGGGCGAGACGTAGGCGTCCGGGCCGCGGACGATCACCAGCGCCTCGCCGAGCACCTCGCGCCGCCACTGGTCGTTGTTCCGCGCGACGTGGCCGAGCAGCGCGCCGTGCTCACCGGCGTCCGGGTCGTGGAGGAACGGCAGCATCGTCGCCATCAGCCCGTCGGTCGTGACGGTGACGAGGTCGGCGGCGCCGTGGTTGGTCAGCAGGTCGCGGACGGCGACGTCGTCCATGGCGAAGTGCGCGGGCACGTACATGCCCCGAGTATCCGCCACCCTCCTCGGGCGGTCAGCGGACCAGGCGGTCGAGGAGGCGGTGCAGGTCGGCCTCGGGGTCGCGGGTGAGACCGCTGTGCACGGGGCCGGCCTGGACGACGGTCGAGCGCGGCGCGGTCAGCCACCCGAAGCGCTCGCGCCGCGACCCGCCGGCGGCGCGGCCCGCGGTCTCCCGCCCGGCGCAGACCGCCTCGACGCCGGCCAGGGCGTCACGGACGGCGTCCACGTCGGCCCCGCGGTCGAGGGCGAGGAGCCGGACGTCGTCCACGTGCAGCGCCGTCCCCAGGTAGTCCCGGGCCTGGCAGTAGACGACGAGGCCGACGTTGACGCACTCGCCCCGGTCGATCCGCGGCACGGCCTTGAGCAGCGCATACTCGAACGGCACGTAACCCGGCGTCGACCCCTCGGCCTTGCGGACGTCGCTCATGCGGCCGCCCGTAGCGTGAACCAGAGCCGCTCGCCGGCGGCCCGCGCGGTGAGTGTCTCGACGTACCGGGCCCGCCAGGCGTCGGCGTCGCGGGGATCGCCGAGGGCCGCGTTCATCCCGGTCAGCCACTCGCCCGGGACCAGGTCGAGCACGCCGGGCAGCAGGTCCGGCACGGTGGCCGCGAGCTCGGCGTCCAGCCGCGCGAGGTCGGCGTCCGGCAGGGTCGAGACGACCGGGAGCAGCACGTGGTCGCCGAGGTCGTAGCGCCGCGCGGCCCAGACGTCCGGCGGGGGCCACGCGTGCTGGAAGACGAGCGCCGCCCCGTGGTCGATGGCCCACAGCGACCGGTGCCAGACCAGCAGGTTCGGGTTGCGCCAGGTGCGGTCGATGTTGGCGGTGTAGGCGTCGAGCCAGAAGACCCGCGCGGCGTCGAACGGGTCCGGCCGCCAGGCGACGCCGTCGTACCCGACGGACCCGGGCAGGAAGTCCAGGCCGAGGTTGAGCCCCTCACTGGTCCTGAGGAGCTCCTGCACCTCCTGGTCGGGCTCGCGCATCCCGATCACGGGGTCGAGCTCCACGCCGACGAGGTCCGGCACCCGGACGCCGATCGCCCGGCCGAGCTCCCCGACGACGACCTCGGCGACGAGCGCCGCCGTGCCCTGCCCCGCCGCGCGGAACTTGACCACGTACATGCCGTCGTCGTCCGCCTCGACCAGCCCCGGCAGCGAGCCGCCCTCCCGCAGCGGCGTCACGTACCGGGTCGCGCGGACGGTTCGCAGCACCGGGCCACCGTAGCCGCTGGGCACCAGGTGGGTGCGCGACCGCGGCGCCGACGAGGGATGATCGGGGCAGCGCACCGCCGGACGCGGCGCCGACACGGCGGGGAGCAGCGGAAAGGGGTGGATCGCATGGCGAACGATCGGGCCGGACAGCCTGCGCAGCCGCAGGACCTGGTGGACGTCGCGCACCTGGTCACGGCCTACTACACGATCTGGCCGGACCTCTCCGACCCCGGTCAGCGGGTCGCCTTCGGCACGTCGGGGCACCGCGGCTCCAGCCTGAACGGAGCCTTCAACGAGGCGCACATCGTCGCCACCACCCAGGCGATCTGCGACTACCGCAGCGCGCAGGGCATCGCCGGGCCGCTGTTCATCGGCCGGGACACGCACGGCCTCTCCGAGCCTGCGTGGGCCTCGGCGCTCGAGGTCCTCGCCGCCAACGACGTCACCGTGCTCGTCGACAGCCGCAACCGGTACACGCCGACGCCGGCGGTGTCGCACGCCATCCTCGTGCACAACCGCGGCAAGGCGCCGGACGACGCCTCCCGCGCGGACGGCATCGTCGTCACCCCGTCGCACAACCCGCCCGCCGACGGCGGCTTCAAGTACAACCCTCCGCACGGCGGCCCCGCCGACACCGACGCCACCGGCTGGATCGCCAACCGGGCGAACGAGCTGCTCGAGGGCGCCATCCGCGACGTCAAGCGCATCCCGCTCGCCCGCGCGCTCGCGGCGGAGACGACGTCCACCTACGACTTCCTCGCGGGGTACGTCGACGACCTGCCGTCGGTGCTGGACCTGGACGCCGTCCGAGAGGCGGGCGTCCGGATCGGCGCCGACCCCCTCGGCGGCGCCAGCGTCGACTACTGGGGCGAGATCGCCGAGCGCCACCGCCTCGACCTCACCGTCGTCAACCCCCTGGTCGACGCCACGTGGCGGTTCATGACGCTCGACTGGGACGGCAAGATCCGCATGGACTGCTCGTCGCCGTTCGCCATGGCGTCGCTGATCGCGAACAAGGACCAGTACACGATCGCGACGGGCAACGACGCGGACGCCGACCGGCACGGTGTCGTCACCCCGGACGCCGGCCTGCTCAACCCGAACCACTACCTCGCCGTCGCCATCGAGTACCTCTACGGGCACCGCGACGGCTGGCGCGAGGATGCGGCGGTCGGCAAGACGCTGGTGTCGTCCTCGATGATCGACCGCGTCGCGGAGGGGCTCGGCCGGCGGCTGCTCGAGGTCCCGGTCGGGTTCAAGTGGTTCGTGCCCGGGTTGCTCGACGGCTCGGTTGGGTTCGGCGGCGAGGAGTCGGCGGGCGCGTCGTTCCTGCGCAAGGACGGTTCGGTCTGGACCACGGACAAGGACGGCGTCCTGCTGGCCCTGCTGGCCTCGGAGATCCAGGCGGTCACCGGTAAGTCCCCGGGCGAGCACTACCGCACGCTGACCGAACGTCACGGCGATCCCGCGTACGCCCGCGTCGACGCGCCGGCGGACCGGGAGCAGAAGGCCGTCCTGGCCAAGCTCTCGCCCGAGCAGGTCAAGGCCACCGAGCTCGCGGGCGAGCCGATCGTCGCGACCCTCACCCGCGCTCCGGGGAACGACGCGCCGATCGGCGGTCTCAAGGTCGTCACCGAGCACGCGTGGTTCGCCGCCCGCCCCTCCGGCACGGAGGACGTCTACAAGATCTATGCGGAGTCGTTCCGTGGCCCGGAGCACCTCGCGCAGGTGCAGGACGCCGCCCGCGAGCTCGTGACGGAGGCGCTCGACAGCGCCGGCGGCTGACGCTCTGCCGGTCGGCACGCCGCACGGGCTTGCACGATGCCTTCCGAGGTCGCAAGCATGGGCGGCGAACCCGACCGGAGGTGACGGAGCGTGACAGAGGAACTCCCCTGGGACGCCCAGGGGGGGTCGACGGAGCCGCCGCCGGTGCCGCCCGACCACGCCGGACCCACACGGGGCCGCATCCGGACGGCGGTCGACGGAACCCTCCGGCTGGATCCGCGGGAGGCACGCACGGACGACCCTCCGGAGATCCTTCTGCCGCGCGCGGACCGATCGGTGCCCGAGTGGTCGGTGCCCGGCTGGTCGCCGGGCGAGTGGTCGCAGGAGCCCCGCGGCGAGTCTCGCGAGGACGGCTCCGGCACGACGTCCCGGCGGCAGCTGCGGGAGATGCGGCGCGCTCCCGCCGGGGAACCGCCGCCGCCCCTCGACCTCCCTGCCACGGGAGGAGCACCGGCCGACCCCGCTCCCGCCGGCTTCCCCCCGGCGGACGCCGTTCCGCCCGCGACCCGTGCCGACCCGTCCGCTCCGTGGTCCGCGGACACCCCACCGCCGTGGCAGCACGCCACGCCGGCGACGGACCCGGCACCAGGGCCGTTCCCGTCATCCCGGTCCGCACCGCCCCCGCCGGCCGGCCCGTCCACCGGCGAGCTGGAGGTCTACGGGCTCAGCCGGCGCGACGTGCAGCGCCGGTCGGCGCGGCGTGACACGGCCG
>DASQJO010000055.1:0-6993 GCA_035630955.1 Kineosporiaceae bacterium | reverse complement strand
TGCCGCGGCTGCTCCGCGACGTCCGGCCCGACCTGCGGATCGGCTTCTTCAACCACATCCCGTTCCCGCCGTTCGAGCTGTTCGCCCAGCTGCCCTGGCGCCGTCAGGTGCTCGACGGGCTGCTGGGCTCCGACCTCGTGGGGTTCCAGCGGCCGGCCGACGCCAACAACTTCCTGCGCGCGTGCCGGCGGGTGGGGCTGCCGACGCGACGGGGTCTGGTGCCGGCAGCCGGGCTCGGGGGCGAGCGGCTCGTCCGGGCCCAGGCCTTCCCGATCTCGGTGGACGCCACCAGCCTGGCGGAGATGGCCCGGCGTCCGGCCGTCCGGGCACGCGCCCGCGCCATCCGGCACGAGCTCGGTGACCCCGACGTGATCCTGCTCGGCGTCGACCGGCTCGACTACACCAAGGGCATCCTGCACCGGCTCGAAGCGGTCGAGGAGCTGTTCGCCGACCGCCGGCTCAAGATCCCCGGCACGGTCTTCGTGCAGGTCGCGACGCCCAGCCGGGAGCGCGTCGAGAGCTACAAGGCGCTGCGCGAGGAGGTCGAGACCACGGTCGGGCGGATCAACGGCGAGCACGCCCAGCTCGGCCACCCGGCGGTGCACTACCTGCACCAGTCGTTCCCCAAGGAGGAGCTCGTCGCGCTCTACCTCGCAGCCGACGTCCTGCTCGTCACCGCCCTGCGTGACGGGATGAACCTGGTCGCCAAGGAGTACATCGCCAGCCGCGACGACGAGCGCGGCGCCCTCGTGCTCAGCGAGTTCACCGGAGCCGCGATCGAGCTGCCGCAGGCCTTCGTCGTCAACCCGCACGACATCGACGGGCTCAAGGCAGCGATCGTCCGCGCGGCCGGTGCGTCCCCCCGGGAGGTGGCGCGCCGGATGCGGGCTCTGCGCAAGCGGGTGTTCTCGCACGACGTCGTCCGGTGGGCCGAGGACTTCCTGCGGGCGCTCGACCGCAGCGCGTCGACGAACGCCGACCTCGCCGTCCCGTCCGCGCTCGACGCCATGGATCTCACCGCCACGTCCGGGACCGCCCGGGAGGCGCCGTGGCTCGACCGGGAGGAGCACGAGACCTCTGACGGCGACCTGACCGACGCCGACGCCGTCCTGGCGGACCTGCCCGCCCCCGGAGCGGCCGACGCCACCGAGACCGGCCGCCCGGGCGCCCGGTGACGGCGGCGCCGGAGCTCGCCGAGGCGCTCGCCCGGTTCGCCGCGCGCGAGCGGGTGCTGGTCGCGCTCGACTTCGACGGCACGCTCGCGCCGATCGTCGAGGACCCCGACACCGCTGCGCCGCTCCCGCCCGCCCTCGCGGCCGTCCGCGAGCTGACCGGCCTCCCGGGCACGTCCGTCGCGGTCGTCTCGGGGCGGACCCTGGCCTCGCTGCGGGCGCTTCTCGGGCACGCGGGGCCGCTCGCGCTGGTCGGCAGCCACGGCGCCGAGGTGGATTCGGAGGAGGTCGGCGGGAACGACGGCGTCGGCGCCCGCGAACGGGAGCTCCTCGCCCGGCTGCACGACGCCGTGGCCGGGATCGTCAGCGCGAGCCCCGGAACGGTTCTCGAGGAGAAGCCGGCCGCCGTGGTCCTGCACACCCGCCGCGCCGACCGCGCCACCGCACTCGCCGCCACGGCCGCGGCGCTGCTCGGGCCGGCACGCTGGGAGGGCGTGCACACCCTGCCGGGCAAGGAGGTGGTCGAGCTCGCCGTCACCGACGTCAGCAAGGGCGGCGCGCTGCACCGGCTCCGCGCCGGGCTCGGCCTCGAGACCGGCGGCGTGCTCTACGCCGGGGACGACACCACCGACGAGCTCGCGTTCGAGGCCCTCGACGACGACGCCGGGGACGTGACCGTCAAGGTCGGTCCCGGGCGGACCGCGGCGCGGCACCGCGTGGCCGGCCCGGACGCGCTCGCCGACCTCCTGGCCGAGCTCGCCCGGCTGCGGCAGGACCGGTGAGCGACCGCGAGGTGCTCCGGCGGCGCGGCGCCCGCGTCCTCGTGGTCGACGCGGCGGGACGGGTGCTCCTCGTCCGCGCCGTCGACCCGGACACCCCCGACGCGCCGTTCTGGTTCACCGTCGGTGGCGGTGTGGAGGCCGGCGAGAGCGACCGGGCGGCCGCCGTCCGAGAGCTGCGGGAGGAGACCGGCCTGGTGGTGGCCGAGGGCGACCTGGTGGGCCCGGTGCACGCCGGGCAGGACGCCTTCGCGTTCGGCCGGTGGTGGATCGAGCAGTCGAACGTGTTCTTCGCGGTCCGGCTGCCCCCGGCCGCCGCGCCCGCGGACGTCGACGCCGTGCCGGGGGAGGTCGCCGAGCTGCAGATCCGGGCGTGGTGGACGGTGGAGGAGCTCCGGCGGCATGTGGCGGGCCGCGGCGACGGCGGCCCGGGCCGCCCCGGTGAGCCGGTCTACCCGGCGGACCTCCCGGACGTCGTCGAGTCGGCGCTCGCGGCGCTGGGGCGGGCTTCCCGGCTCCGGTAGCGGTGATCCGTTCCGTCCCGAGATGCGGGACTCGTCCCCTCGTGATCGCATGAAGGGAGCAGGGATCGACCCTGATCGAAGGAGGCGCCCCATGGGAACCGACGACAAGATCGACAACAAGGCCGAGGAGCTCGGCGGCAAGGTCAAGGAGGGCGTCGGCCGCGCGACCGGCGACGAGGACCTGCAGGCCCAGGGCGAGGGCGACCAGGCGAAGTCGAACCTCAAGCAGGCCGGCGAGAAGGTCAAGGACGCCTTCAAGTAGGCCGACCGAGCCAGCACGCACGAGGGGCGCGACCGGTATCCCGGTCGCGCCCCTCGCGCGTGCCCTGCCTGCGTCAGCCGCGGCGGCGGTTCGGCCGCTGCCGCGGGCGCCGGCCCCCGGCGCCGCCCGACGGGTGCGGACGGCGCGGCTCGGCCTGCTCCGTCCGGGCCGGGCGGACCACCACCGGCCGACCCGACCGGGACATCTCGACGACGGCCGGGTGGTCGGGGTGCACCTGCTCGACGCTGGCCTCGACACGCGCGGCCGCGTGCAGGCGCTGCACGTCGCGCAGCTGCTCCGGCTGCACGAGGGCCACCACCGTGCCCTCCGCGCCGGCCCGCGCCGTCCGGCCCGAGCGGTGCAGGTAGTCCTTGTGGTCGTTCGGCGGGTCGAAGTGCACGACGAGGTCGACGTCGTCGACGTGGATGCCGCGGGCCGCCACGTCGGTGGCGACGAGCACGCGGGTGCGGCCCTCGGTGAAGGCGGCCAGCGCGCGCTGCCGGGCCCCCTGCCCGAGGTTGCCGTGGATCGCGGCCGCCTCGACGCCGCCGCGGCCGAGCTGCTTGGCGAGGCGGTCGGCGCCGTGCTTGGTCCGGACGAAGATGAGCGTCCGCGCCGGCCGCCCGGCGACCCGCGTGGCGACCTCGAGCTTGTGCTCGCGCTCCACGGTGAACACCCGGTGCGTCATCTCCCCGGCGGCCTCGGGCTCCGGCGCGACCGCGTGCACGGCAGGGTCGGTGAGGAAGCGGTCGACGAGGGTGCTGACGCCGCGGTCGAGCGTCGCCGAGAACAGCAGCCGCTGCCCGCCCTCGGGGGTCTGCTCCAGGAGCCGGGTGACGACGGGCAGGAAGCCGAGGTCGGCCATGTGGTCGGCCTCGTCGAGCACGGTGGCCTCGACCCGGTCGAGCCGGCAGGCGCCGCGCTCGATGAGGTCGACGAGGCGGCCGGGCGTCGCGACGAGCACGTCGACGCCGCGGGCGAGGGCATCGGTCTGGCGTCCGTAGGGAGCGCCGCCGACGACGGTCGCGACCCGCTGGCCGAGCGCATGGGCGAGGGGTTCGAGGACGCCGGCGACCTGCTGCGCGAGCTCGCGGGTCGGGACGAGCACGAGGGCCCGCGGCGCGGTCGGCGTCCGGCGGGACGGCGAGGCGTGCAGCCGGGTGACCACGGGCAGCGCGAAGGCCAGCGTCTTGCCGGACCCGGTGCGAGCGCGGCCGAGGACGTCGCGTCCGGCGAGCGCGTCGGGGAGCACGCGGGTCTGGATGGCGAACGGGGCGGCGACACCCGAGCGCCGGAGGACGGGCACGAGCGGGGACGGCAGGCCGAGCTCCTCGAAGGTCGCGGCGAGGGGCGCGGGGCGGGCGAGTGCCTCGGCCAGGGCGAGGTCGAGGGCGGACGCCGGGGGCGCGACCGGCGCCGTCCGGGTCGTCGAGGGCGTGCGGGGGCGCCGCCGGGCGGGCGCGCGGCGCCCACCCCGGGAGATCTGGACCATGGGGGAGCTTTCTCCGTCTGTGGAAGGGGGCCGCTTCGTGTCAGTGGCCTCGTCGTTCCGGTTCCACAGCGACCTCGTGGGCTGGACCCACGCCACCGGCGCATGGTGCGCCGACGTCGGAAGGCTACAGCAGGCGTTCGGGTGCGGACATTCCCGCCCGGCTGCGGGAGTCGGTCAGAAGTGCTGCTCGACGGCGCGCCGCCGCGACTCCTCGATCTCCGCCTCGGCCTCGGCGCGGCCGGTCCACGTCGCGCCCTCGACGCTCTTGCCGGGCTCGAGGTCCTTGTACGTCTCGAAGAAGTGCTGGATCTCGAGCAGGTCGAAGTCCGACACGTCCTTGAGGTCCTGGATCGGCTCCGTCCGCGGGTCGCGGGCCGGGATGCACAGCACCTTGTCGTCACCGCCGGCCTCGTCGCGCATCCGGAACATCCCGATGGCGCGGCAGCGGATCAGGCAGCCCGGGAAGGTCGGCTCCTCGAGCAGGACGAGCGCGTCCAGCGGGTCGCCGTCGTCCCCGAGCGTGCCGTCGATGAAGCCGTAGTCGTGGGGGTAGCGGGTCGAGGTGAACAGCATCCGGTCCAGCCGGATGCGGCCGGTCTCGTGGTCCACCTCGTACTTGTTGCGCTGCCCCTTGGGGATCTCGATGGTGACGTCGAACTCCACGGCCTCTCCCCTGGGTGACGTGCTCGGTGACTGCGCCAGACACTAGTCTCGCCTGCAGAGCCGTCGACAGCGAGCGCCCGTGGCGCCGCCGCCGCAGGGACGAGGGAGGCGCGTGCAGCAGGCCCCACCGGAGGAGTCGGTGCCGTCCGGCTCGCCGGCCCCGTCCACGTCGTCCGGGGGAGCGGACGACGGCCCGCCCCCGGCCCAGGCGGCCGCCCCGGCGGCTGATCTTCCGGACGCCGCCGGCGCGCGCGACGACGCCGCCGGTCCCGCACCGGACGCCGGGAAGCCGGCGCCGAGGCCGGGCGGAACCACGGGACGTCCCGCGCGCCCGGCTCCGAGGCGGCCCGAGGCCCGGGGGACGCGCCCGCTGTCGGGGTCGGCGTCGAGACCGAAGCCGCCGGCGAACCTGGTCTCGCCCGTCCGTCCCGCGGCCACGCCGGTCGCGGAGCAGGAGTCGGCCGCGGAGCCGGAGTCGGCCGCGAAGCCCGAGCCGCCGGCGAAGCCCGAGCCGACGCCGGAGCCCCAGCCCACGCCGGAGCCCGAGCCGGTCGCCGAGCCGCGCTGGCCGCGGCCGCAGTCGGTGGAGCAGGAGGCGCCGGCCCCGGCCCCCGCCCGATTCGCGCGACCCGTGATCGGACGCACCCCGCCGGTCGTGCCGCCCCGCGCGCCCGACGTCGCCCTCCCGCCACCTTCGGTGCTGCCGACCCAGGCGAGGCGGCGCGCAGCGCTCGGGTCGGGTGTCGTCGGCCGGCGCACGCTCGGCCTGTCCGTGCTGCTCGTGGCCACGCTGGCCGTCGCCGCCGGCGCGGTCGTCCTGGACCGCTCGTCGTCCACCCCCACCGCCACGGCTCCGAGCGTGCCGCGTCCCTCGGCGTCCGCCCCGGCGGTGCCGGGAGCCACCGCCCCGGCGGCGCCGGGAGCCACCGTCCCGGCGGCACCCGCGGAGGTGCTCCCGGGCCTGGACCTCTCGGCGCCGCAGCCGTCGCCGGCCGCGCTGCAGCGCGTCCTGGGTCCGCTGCTGCGCACGCGTGGGCTGGGGTCCAGCGTGAGCGCCGAGGTCGTCGACCTGGCCAGCGGCGCCTCGCTGCTGTCGGTGGCCCCCGATCGGCCGGCCGTACCCGCGTCGAGCGCCAAGCTGCTCACCGGCGCCGCGGCGCTCTCGCTGCTCGGGCCGTCCGCCCGGCTGGCGACCACCGTCGTGGACGGTGGCAAGGACGAGGTCGTCCTCGTCGGCGGCGGCGACGTCACGCTCGCGGCCGGGCACGGCGTCCCCGGGGGCCCGGTCGGCCGGGCGGGCATCGCGGACCTCGCCGACGGCACCGCGGACGCGCTGCGCAGGCAAGGGCGCGGGTCCGTCGCCGTCCGGCTCGACGACACCCTCTTCAAGGGCCCGACGACCAGCCCGGCCTGGAGCGCGGGCGACGTCCGCGGCGGCTTCATCGCCCCGGTCACCGCACTGGCCGTGAACTCGGGCTCCGCGACGCCCGCCGTCCCGCTCGTCCCCGGCGAGGCGGCCGAGCGGGTGGCCGACCCGTCGATGGCCGCCGCCCGGCTCTTCGCCCGCGCGCTGGAGAAGGACGGGATCACGGTGACGGGCAGCGTCGTCCGTGCGAGGGCGCCGGACAGCGCCACCGAGCTGGCCCGCGTCGACTCCGCGCCCGTCGCCGACCTGGTCGAGCACGCCCTGACCGACAGCGACAACACCGTCGCGGAGGCGCTCGCCCGCATGGTCGCCGTCAAGGCCGGCCGCCAGGCGACGTTCGCGGACGCCGGCGTCGCCGTCCTCGACCGCGTCGACCTGCTCGGCGTCCCGACCGCCGGTGCGCGCCTCTCCGGAGGCAGCGGCCTCGGCAGCGGGAACGAGGTGTCCGCGCGCGCCCTGGCGACACTCCTCGTGCTCGCGGCCTCCCCGCAGCACCCCGAGCTGCGGGCGCTCCTCTCCGGTCTGCCCGTGGCCGGCGCCTCCGGCACCCTCGCCGAGCGCTTCGCCACCGACCGCGAGCGGTCCGGCCTCGGCGTCGTGCGGGCCAAGACCGGCACCCTGACCGGCGCCAGCTCGCTCTCCGGGACGGTGGTGGACGCCGACGGGCGCCAGCTC
>DASQJO010000054.1:0-11297 GCA_035630955.1 Kineosporiaceae bacterium | reverse complement strand
GGCGGCGTACCCCCGCGACGTGGCCGCCCCGCTCATCGCGGTCTGACCACGTTCCACGAAAGCCCCGGCGCCCTCGCGAAAGGGCGCCGGGGCTCTTCACGTGCCGCCGGCCATCCCTGCGACGGCGAGGAACGCGCCTGCACGGCCCAAGGGAATGCGGAACGGCCCCGGCGCGAGCGCCGGGGCCGTTCGGAGGGAATTCGCGGGATCAGCAGCCCGCGGGGTAGGTGACCTTTCCGGTCGCGGCGTCGTAGGTGACGGCGGGAACCGGGACGGCCTGCATGTAGTTGGCGTCCTTCAGCGCCTGGACAGTGGCGGCCGGCGCCCCGGTCTTGGCGATGAACGCCTGCGAGGCGACGTCGACGGTCTTGGCGTTCGCGCAGGCTGCGGACGCCTGGGCGTCGGAGCGGAAGGTCGCCACACCGAACACGACGATCCCGGCGAGAATGCCGAGGACGACGATGACGATGAGCAGCTCGATGAGGGTGAAGCCCTCCTCGCGGCGGGCGGCGGCGATGCGGTTCTTCAGCATGGGAGTCCTTTTCTCGGCGGCGGGAACAAGGCGGTCGAGCGGTGTCCCCCGACGTCTTCAGAATGCCTTTCGTGACCGACTGTGTACGGCATTCCCCTGGGATTCATTCCGATGGACTATTCAGCTCGCGGGCGGTCTTCAGCGCACGATCTGCCACGCCTTCACGGTCACCGTGCGTGGGGTGGCGCCGCCGTCCGCGAAGCTCGCGGCGGCACGCCCCGCGAGACGCCACGGGGCGCCCGGCGAGGCCCCGACGGCCGGTGCCGGACAGGTCGCCCCGTCCGGGCAGCGGTAGGCCGTGACGTACACGTCGAGCGGCTGTGGGCCGGTGCTGTCGTCCGGGATCTCGATGACCGGTCCGGCGTAGCCGGCGGACGGCGTGATCCCGATCCGCAGCGACCGGACGACGACCCCGGACCGGAACACCTGCCGGGAGACGTTGGTCAGGCTGACGTCGAGCGCGGCCTGCGGCGTGTAGGTCGTCCCCTGCAGGTACACGGCGGTCTGGGCACCGCTGGTCGTGAGCAGCGCGCAGTTCGACGCGGCCGGTACGTAAGGCGCTGTGCCCACGCAGTTCGCGGTGCCGTTGATCGCCGTCCGCTCGCCCCGGACGGCGGGCGGCTTGAAGGCGAGCACGAGCTGGACGGCGTCCACGTCCGCCGTGAGGGAGGTGTTCGACCCCGCCGCGCGCCCGACGGTGACGTCGTACCGCACCTGGAGGCCGGAGAGTCCGTACGTGTGGGCCTCGGCGACCAGAGCGGCGGTGAGGTCGACCGAGTCGGTCCGGAAGCCCGACGAGCTGTTGAGGCCGATCGACGGGGTGACGGCGGCCGCGCCGGAACGGGCCGGGGTGACGGTCAGGGCGAGGCCGTCGCCGCTGCGCGTCGTCTGCTCCCGGTGCCGGACGACCAGGGTGGCGCCGGTGAGGACCGATCCCGGCGGGACCGCCGGCGACGTCGCGAAGCCCGACAGCGTCATGCCGGCCGCAGAGGTCCCCGAGTTCGGACGCGGCACCGTGACGGTCGCGTAGCTGCTGTCCGCGGCGGAGACGCCCGCGACGACCTGACCGGCGGGCCCGAAGGCGGAGGCCCCGCTGGGCGTCGCCACCGAGGTCGCCGTCCCCTGCGCACCGCTGTAGGAGGTGTCGGCGCCCGACGTGGCCCCCGTCAGCACGATCGGCGGGGAGCTCGACGAGTACGTGCCGCAGAGCTCGACCTTGCCGGCCGTCACGTTCATCCGACTGTCCCCGCCGAAGACGAAGCGGACGCCCTGCGCGGTCTGGTTGAGCAGCGGACTGATGCAGGCCCCGGGGAAGGCCGGCGGGGGTCCGCTCGACCAACCGGCCGGAGTGCCGCCGATGAGATACGTGTTCCGGTTCCCGACCGTCCATACGTCCGACCCCGGCGCGACGGCCGTCGGCCCCGACGACGGCATCTCCGAGTTGTGGAAGTCGAACCAGTAGGTGCCGGGCGCGAAGATCACGGTCATCCCGCAGCTGCTGATCGCGGTGAGGGCGACGGCGTCGTCGTAGTAGCCGGGCTGCAGCGTGACGGTGCCGCCGGCGGAGCAAGCCGGCACCGTGCGGGGCGTCAGCTGATTCGGCGTCGGGACCGGCGCCGCGTACTGCGTGGGGTCCGCGAACGCGGCGGCGTCCGCGGCCGTCGGCGTGTACGAGCAGAGCGCCGCGGGGACGCTGACCACGTAGCTGGTGTTGCACGTCCCTGTGGCCTTGACCTGCGCCCACGGGCTCGAGAGCACGGACGACGACCCGCCGCGAGTGATCGAGGAGTTGGAGACGACGCGACCCTTGACCGTGAGCGTGGCGTTCGAGGCGAGCCCGATGCCCGGCTCGCCCGGGTCCGTCCCGAGCGTGAGGATCGCCGATCCCGGTCGGGTGCTGCTGTTCTGCACGGTCAGGCCGGCGGCCGCGCCCGTGCCGGGACCCGGCGCGCAGGTGACGAGGTAGCGGGAGGAGACCGAGGCGCTCGCCGACCAGGCACCCGACCCGGCGCCGGCGTCGTAGTACCTCGTCGTCCCCGGCGTGGCCCCGCCGAAGCAGTTGCCGTCGCCGTTGTCGTAGTTGTAGCCGCTGGTCCGGACGTCGTTGATGCCCGCCTGGAGTGCGGCGCCGGTGTCGGCGACGGTCTGGGCGTGGGCCTGGGTCGCCGTCTCCGCCACGATGCTCGCCCTGGCGTAGCCGAGCAGCCCGCCGAGGACGAGGCCGACCCCGACGACGAAGGCCATGGTGAGGACGAGCGACGCGCCTGTGTCGTCCCTCCTGGGCACCGTACGTAGCCTCACGAGATCCTCCTCGTGCCGACGAGGGTCGCGGTCTGGTCGGGTGACGCCGACGTGTCCTGGCTCGCCCCGACGACCGTCAGCGTGAACGAGGTCGCCGTGGAGCAGGCCGTGAGTGTGGCGGCGCCCCCGTCGCAGGCCGTGAGCTGTGCACTGCGGAGCCGGCCGGTGACGATGACGTCACTGTCGGCCGTGGTCGACGGCGAGGCGCAGGTCAGCCGGTGGAGCTCCACCAGGCCGGGCACGCTCGCCGGGCGGACGACCCAGGTGGTGTACGTCGCACTGATCGGCGCCGTCGGGGCCGGGGTCGCGGCCAGCGCCCCGGCGTCGAACGTCGTGCCCCGGAACTCCACGACGGCCGTGGTGTCCGGCCCGCAGCTCGGCGCGGTGCCGGCGGCGGTGACGGCCTTGGCGCCCTCGGCGTCGTCCGCGAACCACGTCGTGGCCTGCTGCACGCCCGCGGCGGCGCTGAGCCGGGTGTCCGTGCCCCGGTCCGCGGCGGCCACCCCGAAGAACGCGGTGGCGAGCGCCGCCATCACGAAGCCGAGCAGGCTGATGCTCACCAGCAGCTCGACCAGGGTGAACCCGTGGTCGCCGTCCCGCCCCCTCAGCACGAGGAGTCCCTGCACGGGCGCCGGATGACGACGTCCATGGTGGCGGCCGCAGCGGGGGCCGTCCCGGTCGACGGGGCGGCCACCTGCAGGCGCAGCTTCTGCAGCCCGCCGTCGGTGCTGCACGTCGACGACCAGCCGCTGCCGGTCCAGTAGGTCACGGTCGCGATCTGCGCCGTCCAGCCCGCGGGAACCGACGCGGCGGGCACGCCCGCGGGCGGGGAGCACGGCACGTAGCGGTAGCCGGACGTCGCGGAGCTGTCCGCGGGCCGGCTCAGCACCTGCGCCCACGAACGGAGGGCGGCCTGGCCCTGGACGGCGTCCTGGTGCAGCCGGGAGGAGCGAGCGCCGCTGCCCACCGCCCCGAGGAGCCCGAAGCCGCCGGCGACGCCGGTCACGGCGATCCCGATGACGGCGATGGAGACGAGGATCTCCACGAGGCTCTCCCCGCGGTCCTGGTCCCTTCTGCGCGGAGGTCTCATCGGATGTGCGCGGTCCGGAAGATGTCGTACATCGCGGACACCAGGGCGACGGCGACGAAGCCGACCACGGCGCCCATCACGAGGATGACGACCGGCTCGATGATCGCGGTCACCCGCTGGATCCGGTAGTCGAGCTCGCGCTCGTAGAACCGCGCGGCCAGGCCGAGCTGCCGGTCGAGCGTGCCGGTGTCCTCCCCGACGCGGATCATCTGGGCCGCCACACCGGGGAAGAGGCCGGTCGCCGCGATCGGCGCTGCGAGGCCGTCACCGCGCATCATGGCGGCGCGGGCGTCGCCGAGCGCGCGGCGGTAGACCTGGTTGCCGAGGCTCGAGGTGGCGACGGAGAGCGCCTCGGGCAGCGGGACGCCGGAGCCTGCCATGGAGGCGAGCAGGCGGGTGAAGCGCTCGATGGTGGCGCAGCGGATCGCGGCGCCCACGACGGGCACCCGGAGCAGGACGTGGTGCCACAGCAGGTGGCCGCGCCGCGTGCGGACGGCGGCGGCGGCCAGCAGTGCGGCGGCGGTCGTTGCCGCGACGATCAGCCACCACCAGCGGCCGAGGAACCTGGTCGTGGTCAGGAGCGCCTGCGTCGGCCACGGCAGGGTGGCGTCCAGGCTGGCGAAGAAGTCCTCGAACTTCGGCAGGACGAAGACGCTGAGGACGACCACGGTGCCCAGGGCCATGACGAGGACGATCGACGGGTAGATGAGCGCCGCCTTGATCTTCTTGCGCGCCTCGACGTCCCGCTCGAGGTAGCCGGCCACCTGGTCGAGCACCTCGTCGAGACGGCCCGTGAGCTCGGCCGAGCGCAGGATGCCCCGGTACCAGCTCGGGATGTCGCGCGGGTGCCGGTCGAGCGCCTCCGACAACCGCATGCCCGCCCGCAGGTCCTCACCCAGGGCGGTGAGGACGCGCCGGACGGCGCTCTTGTCCGCCTCGTCCCGGAGCACGTCGATCGCGTCGAGGATGGGGATGCCCGCCCGGAGGAACGCCGACAGCTGGCGGGAGAGATGCATGAGGTCGGTCGCGCGCAGCCGGGCCTGCGACACCTCGATCTGCGCGAGACCGGGCTTCGGCGCGAGCTGGAGCACCCGCAGGCCGGCGGCGGCCATCTGCGCCCGGGCCTCGCCGAGGCTCGGGGCCTCGTGCACGCCCCTGGCGGACGCACCGTCCGGACCGACGGCGACGTAGACGAACTTCGGCACGTGCTCTCCTCTCAGGCCCCGACGCCGGTCAGACGATGTAGATGCTGCGGAGGATCTCGGCGAGCGTGGTCTCGTCCTCCTCGACGAGGCGCACGCCCTCGGCGCGCAGCGGGCGCATGCCCTGCTCCACGGCCAGCCGGCGCATCGCGTCGTGCGACGGGCTGGGCATCACGAGCAGCTGGCGCATCTCCTCGGTGACCGTGAGGAGCTCGTACACCCCGACACGCCCGGAGTAGCCCGTACCGGAGCAGGCGGGGCAGCCCTCGCCCGTCCAGAACTCGCTCTTGCCGCTGCCGCCGGAGGACTCGTAGAACGCCAGCTCCTCGGCGCTGGGGGAGTAGCGGACGCGGCAATGGCGGCAGCTGCGCCGCACCAGCCGCTGCCCGACGACGCCCGTCACCGAGCTCGCCACGAGGAACGCCTCGATGCCCATGTCGAGGAACCGGTAGAGGGCGGACACAGTGTCCGTGGCGTGCAGCGACGAGAGCACGAAGTGGCCGGTCAGGGCCGACTGGACGGCGATCCGGGCGGTCTCGACGTCCCGCATCTCGCCGACGAGGATCACGTCGGGGTCCTGCCGCAGCACCGACTTGAGCCCGCCCGCGAAGGTGATGCCGGCGGCCTCGTTGATCTGGATCTGGGTGATCGAGGGGATCACGTACTCGACCGGGTCCTCGATGGTCGTGATGTTGCGGTCCTCGTTGTTGATCTCTGCCATCGAGGCGTAGAGCGTCGTCGTCTTGCCGCTGCCGGTCGGACCGGCGCAGATGACCATGCCGTAGGGGGAGCGGATCAGCCGGCCGTACGCCTCGTGCGTTCTCGCCGGCATGCCCAGCTCGGGCAGCCGGAGGACCCCGCGGGCGGTGTCCAGGATGCGCAGGACGACCTTCTCGCCCCAGACCGTGCCCGTCGTGGCGATGCGGATGTCGACGGGACGGTCGTCGATCGTCGTGGAGATCTGGCCGTCCTGGGGGCGCCGGCGCTCGACGATGTTCATGCCCGCCATCACCTTGACCCGGCTGGCCAGGGCCGCCCCCATGTCGGCGGGCAGGCTGAGCACCTCGTGGAGGGCTCCGTCGATGCGGTACCGCACCCGGACCCGGCCGTCCTGCGGCTCGAGGTGGACGTCCGAGGCCCGGTCGCGGAGCGCCTGGGTGAGGACCATCGTGACGATCCGGACGACCGGGGCGTCGTCGCCGTCGGCGTCGAGGTCCGTGCGCCGGACGATGGCCTGCACCCCCGCGCGTCCGGAGAACGCCTCCACCTGGTCGGCGACGCCCGCGAGGGCGCGGTACACGGCGTCGAGTCGGCGGCGCACCTGCCCGAGGGCCGCGACCCGGACGACGAGGTCGACTCCGGCGGCGGCGCGCAGCTGCTCGATCGTCACGGGAGCCGGGTCGGCCACCGCGACCACGAGCGCGCCGTCCTCGGTCCGCCGCAGGGGCACGGCGAGGAGGCTGCGCGAGAGGCTCTCCGGGAGCGCCGCGACGGCCTCGGGATCGCTGGTCTCGCGGTTGAGGTCCACGACGTCCAGGCCCGACTGCTCGGCCAGGCCTGCGGCGACGTCGTCCTCGGTGACGACGCCGAGCTCCACGAGCAGCTCACCCAGCCGGAGCCCGCGGTCGGGCTGCAGCCCGAGCGCAGCCCGCAGATCGGCCGGGGCCACCGCGTCGCGGCGGACGAGGAGGTCGCCGAGCCGGGCGCGGCCCGCCGTCCGGGGTTCCGGGATCGTGGCCGGGACGGGCCGCTCGGGTGCCGCGACGGCGTCGGCAGGGGATCGCCGCAGGCGCATGGGAGCCGGTCCTCTCGTCATCGGTCCACCTGATGACGTCAGAGTGAGGCCGCGCGATCACGGATGGTGCAGGTCCGGGGCACTGGCGCCCGATCGGAGCAGACCGTCACCCTCGTGGCGGTGACCCTGCGTCAGTGGCTCACCCGAACAGGGCGCTGACCGACTCGCCGTCGTGGATCCGGCGCATCGCCTCGGCCAGTGCCGGCGCGACCGACAGCACGGTGAGCTTGCCGTTCCGCCTGTTCTCCGGCGGGACCGGGACGGTGTTCGTGCAGACGATCTCGAGGACGTCGTCCCGGCCGGCGAGCCGGTCGATGGCGCCGTCCGCGAAGAGCCCGTGCGTGCACGCCACCCGCGCGCCGCGGACGCCGCGCTGGCCCAGCTCGTCGAGGATGCCCAGAACCGTCGTCCCGCGCGCGATCTCGTCGTCCAGCACGATGACGTCGCGACCGGCGACGTCTCCGATGATCGTGCTGATCTCGACCCGGTCGTCCGACATCCGCTGCTTGGCGCCGGCCGCGACGGGGACGCCGAGCAGCCGCGCGAACGCCGCCGCCGACTTGGCGTTGCCGAGGTCGGGCGAGACGACGGTCGTGGTCGAGAGGTCCTGCCCGGCGAAGTGGCCGGCGATCTCGCGCAATGCGTGCAGGTGGTCGACCGGCACGCTGAAGAACCCGTGCACCTGCGGGGAGTGCAGCGTCATGGCGAGGACGCGGTCGGCGCCGGCCGTTCCGAGCAGGTCGGCGACGAGCCGGCCCCCGATCGAGATCCGCGGCATGTCCTTCTTGTCGCTGCGCGCGTACGCGTAGTACGGCAGGACCACCGTCGTCCGCGCCGCGGAGGCGCCGCGGGCGGCGTCCAGCATGAGCAGCAGCTCGACGAGGTGCTCCTGCACCGGCGCGACCAGCGGCTGGATGAGGAACACGTCGCGCTCGCGGCAGTTCGCCTGCAGCTGCACCTCCAGGCAGTCGTTCGCGAAGCGGGTTCTGCGTGTGGGCAGCAGCGGGACGCCGAGGTGCCCGCAGATCTCGGCCGCGAGGCCGGGGTGGGCGGTCCCGGTGAACACGGCGATGTCCCGCACGGGCGTCACCCTACGAAGGCGGGCACGGGTCGGCGAGCCCTCGCCCCCGGGGCGATCTAGCCTCCCGGCATGGGGGAGGTGCGGATCGGGCTCTCCGGCTGGCGGTACCGCGAGTGGCGCGGCCGCTTCTACCCGCACGGCCTGGTGCAGCGGCGCGAGCTGGAGTACGTGGCCGAGCGCTTCGACACCGTCGAGATCAACGGCTCGTTCTACTCGCTGCAGCGGCCCGCGTCGTACCAGCACTGGGCGGCGAGTGTCCCCGACGGCTTCGTCTTCGCGGTGAAGGGCGGCCGCTACATCACGCACCTGCGCCGGCTCACCGGCGTCGAGACCGCGCTCGCGAACTTCTTCGCCTCCGGGCTGCTCGCGCTCGGGCCGAAGCTCGGCCCGGTGCTCTGGCAGCTGCCGCCCCGGCTCGGGTTCGACGAGGCGCGGCTCGACGCCTTCCTCGCCCAACTGCCCCGGACGACGGTGCAGGCGGCCGAGCTCGCCCGGCGGCACGACGCCCGCCTCGAGGGGCGCGCGTGGCTCGAGCCGGACGCCGACCGCGAGGTCCGGCACGCCCTGGAGATCCGCGACGACAGCTTCCGGGACCCGGCGTTCCTGCGGCTGCTCGAACGGCACGGCGTCGCGTTCGTCGTCGCGGACACCGCCGGACGCTGGCCGATGCTGTTCGAGGCGACCGCGCCTCTGGTCTACGTCCGGCTGCACGGCGACGTCGAGCTCTACACCAGCGGCTACTCGGACGAGGCGCTCGACGTGTGGGCCGGGCGGATCCGGGCATGGGCGGACGCCGGCCACGACGTCGTCGTCTACTTCGACAACGACGTCGACGCCCACGCGCCCTACGACGCGGCCGCACTCGCCCGCCGGCTCGGCGTCGGACCCCTGGGTGCAGCCGGAGCTGCCGCTGTCGGTGTTCGGACATAAGTTCGACTCATGACGAACGACCCGAACACCACCGACGTCCCCGACCCCGCGACCTGGCGCACCGGCGACGAGCCGCCGACGCATCGCCAGCGTGCGTACCTCGAGACGCTCGCGCAGGAGGCCGGCGAGCAGCTGCCCGACGACCTCACGAAGGCCGAGGCGTCGGAGAAGATCGACGAGCTGCGCCAGGAGACCGGCCGGGAGTGACGGCGGCGGTCAGAGCGGAGTGACGTACGCGGCGGTCATGCCGCCGTCCACGACGAACGCGCTCGCGGTGACGAACGAGGCGTCGTCGCTCGCCAGGAACGCGACCACCGCGGCGATCTCGCTCGGGTCGGCGAAGCGGCCCGCGGGAACGTGCACGAGGCGGCGCTCCACCTCGGCCTGCTCGCTCGCGAAGACGCCGCGGACCAGCGGGGTGGCGACGACGCCGGGCACGAGCGCGTTCACCCGGACGCCGCTGCGCGCGAACTGGACGCCGAGCTCCCGGCTCAGCGCGAGCACGCCACCCTTGCTCGCGGTGTAGGCGATCTGCGAGGTGGCGGCGCCCACGAGCGCGGCGGTCGAGGCCGTGTTGACGACCGAGCCTGCGCCCTGCCTCAGCATGATCGGGAGCACGGCCTTGCACCCGAGGTAGACGCCGGTGAGGTTGACGGCCTGCACGCGCCGCCACGCGTCGAGCTCGGTCTCGAGGATCGACCCGTCGTCGGGCGGGCAGATGCCTGCGTTGTGCACGGCCACGTCGACGCGGCCGGTGAGCTCGAGGGCCCGGTCGTAGAGCTCGGCGTTGTCGTCGGGGCTGGTGACGTCGGCGCGGACGTGCAGGCCGCCGATCTCGTCCGCGACGTCCTCGCCCCCGGTGAGGTCGGCGACGACGACGCGCGCGCCCTCCTCGGCGAGCCGGCGGCACACCGCCGCGCCGATCCCGCTGCCGCCGCCGGTGACGACGGCGACGCGGCCCTCGAGCCGGCTCACAGGGGCGTGACGTAGGCGCCGGTGATCCCGCCGTCGACGAGGAAGTTGCTCGCCGTGATGTACGAGGCGTCGTCGCTGGCGAGGAACGCCACCGCCGCCGCGATCTCGGTCGGCTCGGCGAAGCGACCCATCGGCACGTGCACGAGGCGGCGCTGCGCGCGTTCGGGGTCCTTGGCGAAGAGGTCGAGCAGCAGCGGCGTCGCGACCGGTCCGGGGGAGAGGGCGTTGACCCGCACTCCCCGGCGCGCGAACTGGACGCCGAGCTCGCGGGTCATCGCGAGCACCCCGCCCTTGCTCGCGGTGTACGAGATCTGGCTCGTGGCGGCGCCGAGCGTCGCCACGAAGGACGCCGTGTTGACGATCGATCCCTTGCCCTGCTCGAGCATGTGCGGCAGCACGGCCTTGCATCCGAGGTAGACGCTCGTGAGGTTGACCTCCTGCACGCGCCGCCACGCGTCGAGGCCGGTCTCGAGGATCGAGTCGTCGTCCGGCGGGCTGATGCCGGCGTTGTGGAACGCGACGTCGACGTGTCCGTACTGCTCGACGGTGAGCGCGTACATGCGCTCGTTGTCCTCCGCGCTCGTGACGTCGGCCTGCACGAACAGGCCGCCGACCTCGTCCGCGAGGTCCTTGCCGGCGTCGGCCGCGACGTCGGCGACGACGACCGTCGCACCCTCGGACGCCAGCCGCCGGCACGTCGCCGCCCCGATCCCGCTCGCCCCGCCCGTGACGACGGCGACCCGGTCCTTGAACCGCTCCACGCGGGTCCCTCCCTCGTGCGCTGATCAGCGCATTGCTTGGTCGATCAGTCGGTGGCGATGAACACGTTCTTGGTCTCGGTGAAGGCGGCGAGCGCGTCGGGGCCGAGCTCGCGCCCCAGGCCGGAGCCCTTGAAGCCGCCGAAGGGCGTCGAGTAGCGCACGGACGAGTGCGAGTTCACCGACAGGTTGCCGCTCTCGACGCCGCGCGCGACGCGCAGCGCGCGGCCGACGTCACGAGTCCAGATCGAGCCGGAGAGGCCGTAGTCGCTGTCGTTCGCCTTCGCGATCGCGTCGGCCTCGTCGTCGAACGGCAGCACTGCGACGACCGGCCCGAAGACCTCCTCCCGCCAGACGCGGTCGGCCGGCGAGCGCGGCAGCACGACCGTCGGCGGGTACCAGAAGCCCCGTCCGTCGGGCGCCGAACCGCGGAAGGCGACGTCCACGGGCTCCTCGGCGTCCTCGACGAAGGACCGCACCGTCGCCCGCTGCGTCGCCGAGATCAGCGGGCCCATCTCCGCGTCCTCGGCACCGGGGTCCTTGACGACGACACCCGTGACGGCCGGCTCCAGCAGCTCCAGGAACCGCTCGTACACCGACCGCTCGACGAGGATCCGCGATCGCGCGCAGCAG